>CAKMQM010000276.1:0-3876 GCA_927911615.1 uncultured Xylanimonas sp. | reverse complement strand
CCGGCCGGATTTGAACTCCGCCTCGGCCGTTTCACCATGCCGACTTCATCGCGGAAATCATGTCGGTGTCTGCGCGCGCAGGCATATGTCATACATCTGTGGTGCGTTGTATAATAAAAGTCGTACATTCGTCTGAAAGGTGTGGCGATATGAAAACGGCGACGCTTAACATGCGCGTTGATCCAAGCGTGAAGGAAGAAGCTGAGAGGGTGTATGCCCAGTTCGGCATGAACCTCACCGACGCTGTGAATGTTTTCTTGCACAAGTCCATCATGGAGGGTGGCTTACCCTTTGACTTGCGTCAGCCCCGCTTCAACGCTGAAACCGAGCTAGCTATGCGCGAGGCTCGCGACATCGCCGCAGGGCGTGTTGCCGCTACCCGTTACGCGTCCGCGGCACAAGCGTTCGCGGATGTCGATGATGAGTGAGCCTCAGCGGGGCCAGCGTGCCCTCGTGATGACCAGTCAATTCAAGAAGGATCTCAAAAGGGCCCGCAAACGAGGGCTCCCTATCAAGGAGCTCGAAGCGGTCATTGATCTCATTCTTACGGGTGAAGTGTTGCCTCCCCAGCGGAGGGATCATCTCTTGACCGGGGACTATGCGGGGTTCCGTGAATGTCACATTCGGCCGGATTGGCTGTTGATCTATCTGGATGAGCCAGAGATCTGCGTTGTGACCGCAATTCGTACGGGTTCCCACTCGGACCTGTTTCAATAGCTGCTGTTTCCGTGAGAGTCGAGATCCTATGGTTGACATGACTGAACTGAGCGGTCGCGGGCGCGCCGCCTACTGGGTGGTTGCCGCCCTCGCGTGGGCGGGCGTCGCCGCCACTCTTATTATCACGGCCTTTGATGGCTACGCTGCGCCGACCTACGTCGAGGAGGGCCTCTTCGCGGGTGCCCCCCATGGCTGGGCGGGTGCTCCCGAGCGCCTCATCAACTGCCTGTCCTACTTCACCGAGCTGTCCAACATCATGGTTGCGATCATCTCGACCCTCCTCGCGCGCCGAGGCTGCGTCGGGGCGTGGGGGAGGGCCACGCACCTGTGCGCGCTCATGATGATCACGGTGACCGCGATCGTCTACGCGACGCTGATTGGTCCCTACGAGGTTCTCTCCGGCTTCGCGCTCGTCACCAACCCGCTGCAGCACATCGTCGTCCCGGCCGCCTTCGTGGGCACGGCCGCGCTCGCGGGGCCGCGCGGTGGCATCACGTGGGCGACGCTGGGGCGCGCCCTGCTGATCCCGGTCGCGTGGGTGGCGTACACGCTCGTGCGCGGCTCCTTCACGCACCAGTACCCCTACGGCTTCGTCAACGTGTGGCGCATCGGCTACGCGCAGGTCGCGATCAACATCGTGGCGATCTTGATCGGCGCCCTGGTCTTCATGGCGCTCTTCGCGGGTGTCGATTGGCTGATCCGCAAGGCCTCGCGGCGCTGACGGTCTGCGCATCTCCCGGACACGGTCTCGTCCGAGGCCGCTAGAGTGAGGCTATGAGCAACGAACCCGGGCTTGTTCCTGAACTTACCGTCACCGATTACGAGGCATCGCGCCGTTTTTGGTGCGACCTCGTCGGTTTTTCCCTTCGCTATGAGCGGCCTGAGGAAGGATTCGGCTATCTCGTCCTGGGTAACGCGCACCTGATGCTCGACCAGATCGACCGCGGGAGGACGTGGGCAACCGGTCCCCTTGATCTGCCGCTTGGCCGCGGGATCAACCTCGAGGTTCAGACCGAAGAGCTGGACAGTGCATGGCACCGCATGGCCGAGGCAGGGTGGCCGATCTTCGTCGAACCCGAAGAGAAGTGGTATCGGGCGGGAGATATTGAAATCGGCGTCCGCCAGTTCCTAGTCCAGGATCCCGACGGTTACCTGCTGCGCCTCCAGCAGGAAATCGGTGAGAGACCCGCTCTGCGAGGATAACTTGGACGGCGGGGCAATATCGATCCTAAGTCGGAATGGTGGCTGCCCCTCTTGAGGTGAGAGGGTGCTACTGCTCCTCTCCGGGTGTAACTCTCAGCTCTTTGAGACCTCTTATGTTGTGTGGGTGGGGTCTCTGCACTACAGTTGTAATCAAGCAATTACAACAAAGGGGAAAATATGAAGATTCTTGTCATTCAGGGCAGTCCTGACGCGGGAAGCTACTCGCATGAACTCGCAACGACTTACGCTGATGAGGCGCGCAGCGCTGGACATGACGTGCGTATGATCGATCTGGCGACGGAGGATTTTGATCCCGTTCTGCGCTACGGATACCGCCAGCACATGGAGGACGAAAGTGGTCCCAAGCGGTATCAGGAGGACATAGCCTGGGCCGATCACCTCGTGTTCAGCTTCCCGATTTGGTGGTCTGCTGAACCCGCGATTTTGAAAGGTTTCCTTGATCGCACTCTCACGCCGGGATTTGGGTACCAATACGTCGACGGTAAGAGCCAGGGCTTACTGAAAGATAAGACCGCGGCACTCATCGTCACATCCCGTGCTCCTTCGTTTATCTACCGAATCTTCGGTGGTCCAATCTGGCGGTGGAAGAGTATGGTCCTGGGCTTCGTGGGGATTCGCCTGACCAAAGCTCTGATGCTTGGCCGCATTGAGCAGGAAGTTGATACTCCTGCTTACCGCGCTGCGTTTGTCGAGACAGTTCGAGCTTACGCGCGCGGATAGACTGTCCGTATCACCGAAATTGGGAGGTCCAGGTATGGCCGCGACGCGTATGCCAGCCAATGAACGCAAGGCACTCATGCTGGAGGCTGCCGTCCGTGTGTTTGCGCGGGTTGGCTACGCTGCGGCCACGACGGACTCGATCGCGCGCGAGGCAGGCGTCAGCCAGGCGTATGTCGTGCGTTTCTTCCGGTCGAAGGAAACACTTTTCGAGGAAGCTGCTACGTATGTTGTTGAGCAGCTGTGTCGACGTTTTGCTGAGGCACCCGTAGCGGCGGATTCTACCGACGTTGAACGTCGGGAATTGCTGGGGGACATGTACGCGGAGATCGTGAAAGACCACGACATGTTCATGATGATCATGCGCCTATTCATGATGGGATCCGATCCGCGCTTCGGGCAGCTCTCCCGCGATAGCTTTGCACGTGTGTACCGCGTCCTGCGAGAAGACGTCGGGATGGATGCTGAACAGGCTAGGCTCTTCCTCTCCCACGGTTTGTTGATGAACCTCGTGCTGTCGCTGCGTCTGTGGGAAGGCGAAAGAGTCTTGTCGGATGAGATCCTTGGATTTCTCGGGAAAGGACGCGCGGAGGCTATGTATTCACTGCATGACGCGCCTGGTTCCTCGAATGATGAAGGATCTACCGCGCCCCGACGGTGACCGTTGCCAGGGCAACGCGGTTCGCCTCGTCCGAGGCGGGCACGTCCACGAGGGCTACGATGCGCCAGTCCATGTCCTCCTCCGGGTCGAACAGGGTCTGCGTGGCCAGCCAGAACGTGCCGGCCGCAGCCTGATCCACCGCGTCCGCGATCGCCTCGATGCGCGCCACCTGGGCGCGCTCGGCATCCGACGACACCGCAGCGGGGGCCAGCTCCAGCACGTCCTCGCGGGTCGGGGCCTCGTTCAGGGAACACAGCGACAGGGCGCGCGCACGCTGGTCGATACCGATCCACTCGTGCTCCGCCCAGTAGCGCTCCAGCACCGCGTCCCACTCGTCCTCGCCCCACGGCGCGACCACCGGGGTGCGCGAGGCCTCGTCCAGACGTGCCAAGGCCTCGACGTTGTCGAGGCTCATCGCCTCCACGCGCTCGAACAACGCGCCACGGATCGCTGTGCGGAACGCGTGACGGTTCGCGCTGAAGGGAACGGTCCCGTCCTCCCGCGCGCCAAACGCCAGCTCCGCGCCCTCCGTGCCGTCGCCCTCGGACGCGGGTAGG
>CAKMQM010000275.1:0-3849 GCA_927911615.1 uncultured Xylanimonas sp. | reverse complement strand
GATCGCGGGCCGGAGGTCAGTCGCAGTGACGTTCCCATCTCCGCTGCGATGATCATTGCCAGCGTCGTCTTGCCGAGTCCGGGAGGGCCCGCAAGCAGGACATGGTCGGGGCTGGCCGAGCGCATCCGCGCGGCGTCGAGGACGAGCTGCAGCTGGCCTCGCACGACGCGCTGGCCCACGAACTCAGAGAGCTTCTTGGGGCGCAGCGCGGCCTCAGCTGCCCGCTCGAGTTCCCCGGCGTCGGGGCGACGATGCGCATCGCATCGACGTCGAAACCGGAATCCATCTGATCAGCCACGTCCGCCTCCCAGCGTCACGAGGGCGGCGCGCAGCATGTCGGATGCACCAAGACCACTGCCCGCGAGTTTCTCGATGGCCTTGGCAGCCTGTGCCTCGGACCATCCCAGGCCGACCAGGGCTGCGCTGACCTCGGAGGCCACGGCGTCCTCGGTGGGCGCGGGGGCGGCGGCGGTTTCGCCGCCCGGCAGTGCTGCCGGGGTGCCCAGCTTGTCGCCGATTTCCAGGGCCATGCGCTGTGCGGACTTCTTGCCCACGCCCGGGATCCGCTGCAGCGCGGTCAGGTCCTGGTCGCGCACCGCGCGGCGCAGGTCGTCGGGGCGCAGGACCGCCAATGCAGCAAGCGCGATCTTCGGGCCGATGCCCGACACCGACAGCAGCTTCGTGAACACGTCCCGCTCATCGGCGGACTCGAAACCGTACAGCGTCATCGAGTCTTCGCGCACGATCATCGACGTGAACACGGTCATCTCCTGATCGCGCGAGGCGCCCTGCGCGAAGGCGGGCGTCACGTGCACGCGGAAGCCGATGCCTCCCACCGCGATGTCGATGTGGTCGAGGCCGACGCTCGCGACTGTGCCGCGCAGAATGGAGATCACTGCGTTCCTTTCGTCATGGGTCACCCGCGTACGCGGGCGAACATATGTACGATTCTAGCCGCGCCTGCGCCTCGGATCGACGGCACCCGTTCGGCGTTGCGCGGCCTGGGCCTCGGCCCACGCCTTTTGGGCGGGCGTCATGGATCCGCGCGCGGTCAGGCGACCCGAGATCGAAACGGCGACCGACGAGTCCTCGGGGGCGCCGAGCAAGCCTGTCCCCCGCCACGCGTGCGTAATCGCAATGGCAAGAGCGTCTGCGGCGTCCGCAGGCTTAGGCGCCTTGGCGAGGCCAAGGATGCGTGCGACCATCGCCTGCACCTGTGCCTTGTCCGCGTTTCCGTTGCCAGAAACGGCGGACTTCACCTCGGAGGGCGTGTGGACGGCCATCGGCAGGCCGGCACGACCGACGCATGTCATCGCCGCACCCATGACCTGCATCGTCGTGGTCACCGACTGGAGGTTGTCCTGCGCGAAGACGCGTTCGATGGCGACGACCTCGGGCTCGTAGCGCTCAATGACGCTGTCGATCGCGTCCGCGATCGTGCGCAGCCGGAAGTGCGTCGCCAGGTCCTTATCGGTACGGGCGACACCGACGTACACGAGCGAGGCGCGCCGCGACGCATCGACGTCAACCACGCCGAGGCCGCAGCGCGTCAGGCCCGGGTCGATGCCCATGACGCGCATCAGGCGCGCGCCACCATATCGACGAACATCGCGTGGATCCGATCGTCTCCGCCCACCTCGGGGTGGAACGACGTCGCCATGACGTTGCCGCGGCGCACGCCGACGATCGGGCCGTCGGTGCTATTTCCGGCGCGCGCGATCACCTCGACGCCCTCGCCCACCGACTCAACCCACGGGGCGCGAATGAACACGGCGTGGAAGGGGCCTCCCTCGAGGCCCTCGACGTCCAGGTCCTCCTCGTAGGAGTCGACCTGACGACCGAAGGCGTTACGGCGCACGACCATGTCGAGCGCGCCGAAGGAACGCTGGTCCTCACGTCCGTCCAGGATCGACGAGGCGAGCATGATCATGCCCGCGCACGTCCCGTAGACAGGCAGGCCCGAGGCGATCCGGTCGTTGAGCGTGTCAAACAGACCGAAGGAGAGCAGGAGGTTCGACATGGTCGTCGACTCGCCGCCCGGGATGACCAGGCCGTCGACCTGGTCGAGCTCAGAAACCCTGCGCACAAGCAGCGCGCGGGCGCCGGAGTTTTCCAGCGCCCGCACGTGCTCTGCGACGTCGCCCTGCAAGGCGAGAACGCCGATGGTCACCATCCGCGCTCCGCGAGGCGGTGATCGACCGGCAGGTCGTCGACGTTAATGCCGACCATGGCCTCGCCCAGGCCACGCGAGACCTCGGCGATGACGGACGGATCGTCGTAGAAGGTCGTGGCCTTGACGATGGCGGCCGCGCGCTTGGCGGGGTCGCCGGACTTGAAGATGCCCGAACCAACGAAGACACCCTCGGCGCCCAGCTGCATCATCATGGCAGCGTCGGCGGGGGTGGCAATGCCACCGGCGGTGAAGAGCACGACGGGGAGGCGACCCTCGCGGGCGACCTCGGCGACGAGCTCGTAGGGGGCCTGCAGTTCCTTGGCCGCGACGTAGAGTTCGTCCTCGGGCAGGGAGATCAGGTGGCGGATCTCGTCGCGGATCTTACGCATGTGCGTCGTCGCGTTCGAGACGTCGCCGGTGCCAGCCTCGCCCTTGGAGCGGATCATGGCCGCGCCCTCGTTGATGCGGCGCAGCGCCTCACCGAGGTTGGTCGCGCCGCAGACGAAGGGAACGGTGAAGTTCCACTTGTCGATGTGGTGGGTGTAGTCGGCGGGGGTCAGGACCTCGGACTCGTCGATGTAGTCGACGCCGAGGGACTGCAGAACCTGCGCCTCAACGAAGTGGCCGATGCGGGCCTTGGCCATCACAGGGATGGACACGGCCTCGATGATGCCTTCGATCAGGTCGGGGTCGGACATGCGGGCCACGCCACCCTGGGCGCGGATGTCGGCGGGGACGCGCTCGAGGGCCATGACGGCCACGGCGCCCGCGTCCTCGGCGATCTTCGCCTGCTCGGGGGTGACGACGTCCATGATGACGCCGCCCTTGAGCATCTGGGCCATACCGCGCTTGACCTGCGGGGTGCCGACCTCACGCTTAGCAGTCGAATCGCTCATGTTCATTCCTGCTCTTCCAGCTGGGCACGAACCTCGTCCGACAGGGACATGTTCGTGTAGATGTTCTGCACGTCATCGGAGTCCTCGAGGGCGTCGATGAGCTTGTTGACCTTGAGGGCGCCCTCGAGATCGAGCTCAACCTCGGTGGAGGCGACGAACTGGACTTCGGCGGAGTCGTAGTCGATGCCAGCGTCCTGCAGGGCGGTACGCACGGCAACAACGTCCTTGGGGTCGGACTCGACGATGAAGAGCTCGCCGGCGTCCTCGACCTCTTCGGCGCCCGCGTCGAGAACGGCCATCATGATGGATTCCTCGTCCACACCGTCGGCGGCGGGAACCTCAACGATGCCGCGACGCGAGAACAGGTAGGACACCGAACCGGGGTCGGCCAGCGAGCCGCCGTGGCGGGTGAAGCCCAGGCGAACGTCGGAGGCGGCGCGGTTGCGGTTGTCGGTCAGACACTCCACCAGGAAGGCGACGCCGCCCGGGCCGTAGCCCTCGTACATGATGGTCTCGTAGTTGGCGCCACCGGCCTCGGCACCGGAGCCACGCTTGACGGCGCGGTCGATGTTGTCGGCGGGGACGGAGTTCTTCTTCGCCTTCTGGATGGCGTCGTACAGGGTCGGGTTGCCGGCGGGGTCGCCGCCGCCCGTGCGAGCTGCGACCTCAATGTTCTTGATGAGGCGCGCGAAGAGCTTGCCGCGCTTGGCGTCAATGGCGGCCTTCTTGTGCTTGGTGGTCGCCCACTTAGAGTGTCCCGACATCACTTCTCCCTGTTGG
>CAKMQM010000274.1:0-3598 GCA_927911615.1 uncultured Xylanimonas sp. | reverse complement strand
ATGAAGCGACTGGGAGTCCTCGCCCAGCTCGAGCATCTCACCGAGAACGGCGATGCGCTGGCTGTCGCGACCAATCGAGGCGAGGGCAGCGATGCCCGCACGCATCGAATCCAGGTTCGCGTTGTATGAGTCATCGATGAGCGTCAGGTCCATCCCGTCGACGCGCAGCTCGTGGACGTCCATGCGGTGCGGGCTCAGCGCACGAGCGCGTGAGAGGACAGTAGCCACGGTCTCAAGACCAACCCCGAGGGTGAGCGCACCGGCGGCTGCTGCCAGCGCGTTCGCGACGTGGTGGCGACCCACGATCTTCAGATCGACGGGGGCTTCCCCTTCGGGGGTCACCAGGGTGAAGGATGCTCGGTCGGCGCGGTCGAGGCGCACGTCGCGCGCGACGACGTCGGCACGCTCGTTGCCCGAGGCCGAGAAGCGGATCACGCGTCCGGTCGCCAAAGGAGCCATGGCCTCGACGTTCGGGTCGTCCGTGTTGAGGATGACCGGACCGCCCGGCGGTTCCCCTGATGAGCTCGGCCTTCGCGGCCGCAACGCCTTCGAAACCGCCGAAGCCGCCCACGTGGGCGTGGCCCACGCACAGCTCGATGGCCACGTCGGGGGCGACGATGTCCGTCAGGTAGGTGATGTGACCGGGCCCTGAAGCGCCCATCTCAAGGACGAGGTGACGCGTCGCCTCGTCGGCCAGCAGCACCGTCAGCGGCAGACCGACCTCGTTATTGAAAGACAGCTTGGGGGCGACCGTCGGCCCGTCCTCGCTCATGATCTGGAGCAGCAGGTCCTTCGTGGTCGTCTTACCCACGGAGCCGGTCATCGCGATGACATCGAGGTCGCCGCCACTGCGCAGCTTCTCGACGTGTGCGCGGGCCAGCGCCCCCCAGTGCCTCGGTCGAATCCTCGACGACGATCTGGGTCACGGCCTCGTCGACCTCGTGCTCGACGATGACGGCGACCGCGCCGCGCGTGGCCGCACCGGACACGAACGCATGACCGTCGGCACTCTCACCGCGGCGCGCAACGTAGAGCGACCCTGCCTGAGCCTCGCGGGAATCCGTCACCACGGGCCCCGTCACGGGAACATCGTTCCCCACGAGGCGACCCGACACTGCCTCAGCGATCCACTGGGCTGATGCCTGCATGCTTTACTCCTTCAGACTCACGGGGTCGTCGGATACAGGTTAGCTGACCCCGTAGACGCGGGGATACCCAGGTTCGCGACCGCCGTACGCGCAATGTCGCCAAAAAGCGGGGCTGACGAATCAGATGAGACCGACGCCACCCTCGGATTGTAGAGAACCACGGCGATCGCCAGGCGCGGCGCATCCGCGGGGATAATACCCGCGGTGGTCGACACGAGGCCCGCAGCGCCGTCGATCACGGTCTCAGCGGTACCCGTCTTCACGCCGACCCGGTAGCCCGGGACCTTCGCAGCGCCAGCGGTACCCAGGTCATCCTCAACGACAGATTCCATCATGGTCAGCAGCTGCGAAGCAGCCTGCGCATCCATGACCTGCACGGGCTGGCTGGTATCGGGAACCTCGACCGTTCCATCCGCGTTCGTCCACGACTTCACGATGTGCGGCGAAATGCGCACTCCCCCGTTCGCGATCGTCGCGATTGCGGAAGCCTCCTGCATCGCCGTAATCGCGTAGGCCTGACCGAACATCGTCACGTAGCGATCGCGGCCCTGCCACTGGTCGGCACTGCGCAGCAGACCCGCAGATTCGCCGGGCAGCTCGATACCGGTCTCCTGACCAAAGCCGAAGCCGCGCATCATGGAGTAGCGCTGATCATCGCTCATCGTCTGACCGATGAGTACCGTTCCCGTGTTCGAGGACTCCGCCAACACACCCGTCGCCGTCAAGGTCTCACCATCGTGCTCGTGGAAGTCCGTGATCGGGCCACCGGCATCGGGCAGATCCAGCGCGTAGGGAACCTGGAAGACACTCGTCGGGGTGATCGTCCCCTGGTTGAGAGCCGCTCCCACGGTCACGAGCTTGCCCACCGAGCCCGGCTCGAAGGTGTCCTGCACAGCGTGCACCTTCTGAGGCTTGGCGTTGTCGGGTTCCGTTGAGTTCGAATCCGCCATGACGAGGACATGCCCCGTCGCGACATCTTCGATGACGACCGCGCCCCAGTCGGCCTGGTGCTTCGCAACGCGCGCGTCCAGGAGGTCCTGCACCTGGTGCTGAAGATCAGCGTGCAGCGTCAGCTCGACGTTGCCACCGTTCTTGGGCTCCACCGTCGTCTTCTTGCCGCCGGGCATGACGGCGCCGTTAGGAGCGATCTCAAAGGCCTGCGCGCCCGGGGTACCCGTCAGAAAGGCGTCGAACTGTACCTCCATGCCCGAGGAGCCCTGTCCTTCGGCGTTCACAGTACCGATGACCGGGGCCGCCACGTTGCCGTTGGGGTATTCGCGTTCGAAGACGGACTCCCACTCGATCCCGTAGATGTCCAGTTTACGGATCTCACGGTAGGTCACCGCATCAACGTTTCGCTTGATGTACTCGTAGGTCGAGTCGCCCAGCATCATGCCGCCCAGCTCTGCCTCGTTCATGCCGAGGAGCGGGGCGAGCTGACGAGCGGCCTCAGCGGGGCCTCGCCCGACCTCGTTGCCGTCATCGTCGCGGTGCACATAGGCGCGAATATTCACCTGGTTGACGGCAATGTCGTAGGTCTGGATCGAGTTCGCCAGCACCACTCCGGTTGCGTCGGTGATCGTACCGCGCGCGGCTGCAACTTCCGTCGAGGAGGTGCGCACACGCTGCCCCTGGGCGGCCAGGGACGGACCTTCAATGATTTGAAGCTGCACGAGCCGCACGGCGCAGATGCTCAGGGCAAAGATGAAGAATCCCAAGACCCAGCGCGAACGCGTGATGACGGTATCCATAGGCACTCGCCTCCGAGTTACTTCGCGGGGGTTCCAGCCTCGACAGTGCCGGTCTCAAGCGTGATGAAACCCGACTTGCCGGCGGGCACCATGCCGTTCGCCTTGGCAGCCTTCTCCAGTTCCGTCGGCGAGGCCTTACGGTCCAGCTCAGCGCGCATGGTCCACGACTGCGCCTCCAGTTCGTTGAGCACGAGCTGCTGCTCGCGGATCTCGAAGGAGGTCTGCGCCATGCGGGTGTTGAGCACCATCGAGGTCACCACGGACGCCAGTGCGACGACGACAAGGAGGGCCACGACGGCCATCAGGGAACGGCGCGGGCGGGTGCCCTGGACGAGACGAAGCTCGTGAACCTCGTCGCGGCGCAGCTCGGGGCGCGCTGCGGGACGTGCCTTCGCGGTTGCAGCACTCATGCGAGGTCCTTCCATTCACGGATGAGTTCCGCACCGCGCAGTCGCACGGAAGCGGATCGGGGATTGTGGTCTTGTTCGGCCTGGTCGGCCTTGTTTGCGCCCTTCGTCAGCAGGCGCAGGCTGGGAGCCATCTCATCCGGGATGATCGGCAGTCCGGGGAGGTGCTGCGGACGTGGAGCCGCGGCGCAGCACATCTTTGACTATTCGGTCTTCGAGGCTTGGTAGGACTCCACGACGAGGCGCCCCCGACTCTCAGACTGGACAGCGCCCGCGGGAGCGCCCGCTCCAA
>CAKMQM010000273.1:0-31019 GCA_927911615.1 uncultured Xylanimonas sp. | reverse complement strand
TCGATCTCATGACCGGCATCGGCTGACGATCGGCACGGCAGTGGCGCCCTGCGCGGCGGCGAAGTCCACGTCGCGCTCCTGCGCCGACTCCGACGCAGACCCCCGCCTTCCCAGGGACCCCGCCTGCCCGGCCACCCCGAGGCCCAGATCCGCCGCGTCGACGCACCCGCGCTGCTCTCCGACATGTGCGCCGATATCGACGAGCTCTACTGGTCGCGCACGATCGGCCCCGCCGTCAAGATCACCCGTGTCGGCGAGGGCGAGGCCCGCCGCTGGCTCCTGAGCCTGGTCGGCACCGAGTCCATGACCTGGCGCTCCACGAACAACCCGGCCGACGCCGAGACGAACATCCGACTCATGCTTGGCCTGGAAAGCGCGATGAGCGTCGCGTCGTGCGCGCGCTGCACGCCGCCATGGAGCGCGACGGCGTGCCTGCCGATCGGTGGTCGTGCGAGCCTGTCGTCATCTGCGGCCACTCCCAGGGTGGGATTGTCGCCGCCGCCCTCGCCTCCGTCCCCCCGCACGAGGCCGGGGTCAACGTCGCCGGCATCCTATCCACGGGAGGCCCGAACCGCCGCATCCGCGTGCGCCCCGACGTGGTGACCGTCGCCGTCTACCACGACCAAGACGTCATGCCGAGCCTCGACGGCTCGCCCGACCGCGCCCCCGACCGGCGCGTCACCGTTGGACGAAGCCTCGTGAGGCCTCGTACCCGCCCCCTCTACTACGCGCACTCCTCCTCGACATACACCGAGACCGTCCGCCTCCTCGAGCGCAAGGTGCGCGTGACCCCGTGGGGCCGGCTGGCCTCGTCGATGGCGGCCCTGCAGGATTTCCTACCCGCGCCGGGCGAGGACACCCGCGTCATGCACTACGAGATCTGGCAGGACATCCTGACCCCCACCTCCGAGAGCACGTGGGACACGGTCGCCGCGCTTGAACGCGTGGGCTCCTTCGAACCCGCCACCTACCCGATCGACTACGCGGTCACGGCCCCCCGCCTGCCGCGTATCGCCCGAGCCAGGCGTCGCGCGGCCGTCCCGGCGCGCATCGCTTCCGCCCTCTCCTCCCTCAGAAAGGACAGGTCATGACCGACCCCAACGCCCCCCCTGCGCGAGGTGCGCCGATGGATGCGCGTCTCGACCCCCGTCAACAAGGCGGCCTCCGCGGGCCTGCGCGGTCGGCTCCCGCAGATCGCCGGGCCGCTCATGATTGGCGCGCTCGGCGTGGGCGCCCTGGGCGCGGGCATCGCGTGGCGCGCCCTGTCCTCGACGAGGGGCACCGGGCGCACGCAGCGCTTCGTGGACCTGGCGACCGCAGCGCTCGAGTCGGACTTCCCTGCGCCCGCGCACGAGGCCGGTGCGGGTGAGGCTCGCGCGCCGCGCCGCGTCGTCCACGTCGAGGTTGGCGAGGGCTTCGGGCGCCCCTCCCTCGTGTCTATCGACGTCGTTGTGGCCTCCTCGGACGCGCTGTCGGAGCACGAGGCCGCCACGCGCGCCCTCGACGCGATCACCCGAGCGACCTGGAACAATCCCGAAATGGCACCGGTGAGCGTGCGCGCACGAGTCCTCGTCGCCCACGACGAGGCCGGCGATCTCGAGGCCCCTGGCGCGCAGACCGACACCGTTGTCGACATGAGCGCCCTCGGCTTCGCCGACGAGATCGCGCGCCCCGACGAGCTCTACGACCGCTACGGCGCGCCCGAGTGCGACCCCGCCTGGAGGCCGTGACCGGCCAGCGAGAGTCGGCCTCGTTCCTTTGACGAGGCGGGGTGTCCCTCCCCTTGGGGGGCGCTGTTGTTCGCCTTATGACCGTTTGGTAGGGTCTGGCTTAACAGCACCGAAGTGACGTCGAAGGAGCATCATGGCCGGCGATCTTGTCATCGAAGAGGGGGACCTCGAAGTCCTGCGCGACCGCACGAGAGACCTGTCTGGCAGGCTGCAGTCGGTGACCGTTGCGACGGCGGGCGACTACATTTCATCCGCAGTGGGCGGGAGTCCGCTCGCGGGGCAGGGACGCGGCGCCGGCGAGACGATCGACGAGGCGGTCATCGCACTGACGCGTGACCTGGACGATTTCTCCCAGTCCGTGAACGACTCGATCAACGCCTATAACGCAACCGAAAATAAAGCTGCGGTGAGCTTCCAGCACACCGACCACGGCGGCCCGGCGATGACGATGGACGACCTGCTGCGCATGAGGGAGGAGCAGTAATGGCGACCTGGGCGGACATTCAGAGCTGGGAACTCAGCTACGTGGAGGAGGCCGAGGACCTCATCGAGGCCGAGGTGCGCGAGGCGCGCGAGATCATCGCTGACCTCGAGCATGCTGCGAACGATATCCGATCTCAGGGCGAGGGTCCCGACCGGATGCGTGAGCGGCTCACCGAGATCCAGGACAAGGCAGACCATGTCGCTACGCTTGTTCCGGGAAGAACCACCAATTGCCGTGACTCCGCTGGCCTGAATGTTGGCTATGCCCAGAATCTGAGAGCTGCTGCGGCTGAGCAAGGAAAAATCGATGAGAGCAAGGTTGCGACCATTGCCTGGATGAACTATCACGCTCCTCAGGCAGGAGCTGATGGGAGTGTCATGTTCGCTGGCCGTGCTGGGGCGGGGGCGGACCCCCTTAGGAACTTCATGACAGGCATCCACACGTGGCGTGCGGAGCAGGGGCTCGACGTGCACCAGAGCGGAATTACTCATTCTTACGGATCGACGACCGGCGGCTTCGCAATGCGTGACATCGGTGAAGGGGTCGTTGACGACTTTGCGTACACGGGATCTCCGGGGGCGGGTGTGCATTCCGTGGAATCCCTTGGTGTCGACAAAGAGCATGTCTGGGTCTCGGGGATCACACATCTCGACGGGGTATTGGGAATGGGAACAGACTGGAATTTCGGTCGGGACCCCAGGGACCTCGAAGGTATTGGGCATTTGTCAGGAGATGCGACTGGAGCGCGCGGGTATACGTCGGGTGAGGGGGATAGCTATGCCAATCATTCGATGTACTTCGTGGCACCGGAAGATGATGCTACGCAAAACTATGCACTGAACGACCTTGGTGCAGTGATTGCGGGGACTAAGGAGCGGTGATGAGACAGAAGATGCTGTCCTGTCTTGTGGTTTTGTCTCTGCCTTTCCTCGTGACGTCGTGCCTGTCGGATGATGCCGACGCCTACTTTGGGCACAACGAGGGGAACGCTCCCATGTCGGAGCGCCAAACGGTGGAGGCGTATCTGAAGGAGACCCTCCCGCGCTACGTCGGCATCGTTGAGGACGTCGCAATGGAAGCTGGTGGGACGGTTGGTACAGCTGAAGAGAGTCGTAGTAGTGCCTGTGGGGAACAGGGAGACAACCTCTACCGTATTAGTTTTGGGCGTGTGTTTATTCCGCTGATTGACTTTGAGGATCTGCGTCAAGTGGTGTGGGAGGGCGCTCAGCGTAACGGTTTCGACTACTCGTCAGATCCAGAGCCCGTAGACAAACTCAAGAAACGGCGTGTTCAGGTCACGGATTCGGACGGCTCCTCGATTGAGTTCCTTCACTTTGACAATGACGTTATTTCCGTCAGTATTTCCTCGGGGTGTCGTCCTGCTGAGAAGCCCAATTATCGCAATGGGTACTTCCACGTCCCCACGGTGCAAGAGTTGTTACCGGGTGTGACGCTTGTTGAGGCATTTGGAGAGGACGGCAGCGAGAACGCAACGATATTCCGCCAGGCGAAGCCCGGTGGTGGGCAGTCGGGGAGCTGACGGTGGTAAAGAAGCGGACTGTGGTGAGCGCCGGTTTTGCTGTGGCTGCGGTGGTCGCTGCTGCTGTTGTGAACCAGGTGTGGATTTCACGCCAGGGTGGGCCTGTGTCATTTGGAGAGCGTCAGAGTCTGGAGGAATACATGGGGCACAACCTGTCGGAGGAGCCGCGTATGGCTGAACAGCTGGCTGCTGAGACTGGTGGTGAACTGCGAATTGCTGGTCTGCCGTACGTCCAGACGTGCGGCGTGGGGCCGACACAGGGGTATCGTCTGCGTGGTTTCACCATGGTGGCTCCATCGATTTCTTTTGACCGGCTTGAGGAGCTTGTGAAGGCCCGCCATCGTGATGGGGTGGTGGTGTGGGTGCAGAACGAGTATCAGAAGGATGGGACTAGGAATATATTCCTCAACGATCGTGAGGGTAATTCTGTGCAGTATAAGTACTCGGAGAATGGCATTGTCATGAGTTCTCGCTCCGCGTGTTTGCCGACGGATAAGCCCCTGGATGATCCTAGTCAGTTTGTTTTGCCGTCGGTGCAGGAGGCGTTCGCAGGTGTGTCCGTGACGGTCAGTGACAACGTGGATCCGGACCTGCACCCGGTCCCCATGCTCACCCCGGGTGCTCACGTCACCCCCCAGTCTGGGCCCCAAAGCGGCGCCCAGTCGGGGGAGTGATGGTATGAGTTCTCGGTGGATGACGGCAGCCACCGCCGCCTGCACTTCGCTGCTTCTGGCGGCGTGTGTGCCGGGGCTGTCGGATGATGCTGGATTGTATTTTGGGCGCGGTAGCGGGAGTATCCCGATCTCTGAGGGGCAGACGACGGAGGTCCATATCAGGGATACCTTGCCCCGGTATCTGGGCATCATCGAGGAGGTTGTCGTCGAGTCCGGTGGCGTGCTAGGGGTCAGTGGCAAGAACCGAGTCGATGGCTGCTTGACGAAAGACACGACCGATATGGATATCGACTGGATGATGATGGTTATTCCTGCGATCGATTATGAGGATTTGCGCCGGATGGTCGTTGAGGGGGCGCAGCGTAACGGCTTCGCGTATTCGTGGGATCCGGTACGCAGAGATAAACTCAACTCTCGCACTGTTACTGTCGGGGATGGCTATGGGAATAGTCTGAGTTTCTATCATCACGAGGCTAAGGACAGCATTGTCATTAGTTTGTACTCGGGGTGTATGTTCCCATCCCAGCCTCTCGATCCGGACACCCTGCGGTGGTCCTATCCGCTTCCTAGCCCCGAAGAGATGTTTCCGAATCTGACAATTGTGCAAGCCTTTGACAATAATGGTGACGAGAATCCTGAGTTGCGCCCGCAGTCGGGGGTTCAGTCCGGAGCGCAGACGGGAGAATGAACATGACGAAGAAGTGGACTCCGGTACGCGTGGGGGCCGTGGTACTGGCGGTGCTCGTCATCTGCTGGATGGCGTTGATGTGGTTCGGCGGCAGCGTGCCCTTCCGCGACCGTCAGAGCCTTGACGAGTACGTTGATGAGAAGCTGCCGCAGCTTTCGCAGATTGCCGGTCAGGTGGCCGCCGAGACGGGCGGCGAGCTGACGGTGATGGGCCTGCCGTATGTGCAGGTGTGCGGCAGCGGCGATAGTCAGGGGTATCGGGTGGTTGGCTACACCACGGTGGCTCCGTCGATGTCCTTTGAACGGCTCGAGAAACTGGTGAAAGAAAACAAGCACGATTGGTCGTCGACCGTGCAGGTGGAGAAGGAAATCGATAGGGATGGTACTCGGGATATTCGGCTGATCGACAAATACGGTGGCCTCTCCGCGTTCAAGTTCTCGGAGGACTCTATTGTCATGAGGTCGCGCTCCGCGTGTCTGCCGACGGATAAGCCTCTGGGTGATCCCGGTCAGTTCGTTCTGCCGTCGGTGGAGGAGGCGTTCCCGGGCGTGCACGTGACGGTCAGCGACAACACGAACCCGGATCTGCATCCGGTTCCTACGCTGACACCGGGTGCCCACGTCACCCCCCAGTCCGGTACCCAGAGCGGCGCCCAGTCGGGGGAGTGATGGTATGAGTTCTCGGTGGGTAGTGGCCGCCACTGCTGCCTGTGCCTCGCTGCTCCTTGCAGCGTGCGTACCGGGGCTGTCGGATGATGCCGGCCTGTATTTTGGGCGCAATGACGGGAGCGTTCCCATGGCGGAGCGTCAGACTGTGGAGGTTTACATCAGTGATACTGCACCTCGGTATGCGGGCATCATTGAGGACGTTGCACGCGAAGCCGGTGGTGTTCTTGGGGTTGGTGGCGATTCTCGATACGGTGGTTGCACGACGCAGGATGAAGCAGATGTCGATATCGCTTGGGCGTACTTGTACGTCGCATTAATCGACTATGACGACCTGCGTCGGATCGTCTGGGAGGGGGCGCAGCGCAACGGTTTTGCCTACTCAGCAACACCGGACTACAGCGGAAAACACAATAGTCGAAGCGTTGCCGTCGGGGACGAGGACGGGAATCTTGTCGCTTTTACCCATCTTGAGGGCAGGGGCTTCATCAACATTAGCTTTCATTCGGGGTGCATGCTTCCAACTCATACTTATGACTTGGATACCCCCTACAAGCAATTGCCACTTCCTTCTGTTGAAGAGATGTTCCCGAACCTCAGGATTGTTGATGCTTTTGATGAGAACTCCAATCTGAACCCGGAGTTGAGTTCTCAGCCGGGGCCCCAGAGCGGCGCCCAGTCGGGCTCGTAAACCCGCCCCGGCCTCGTCGATACAGGGCAGAAACGGGAAAGGCGGCGAGGCGCGGACCAACCGCGCACCCGCCGCCCCAACCGGTGAAG
Organism: uncultured Xylanimonas sp.; assembly: GCA_927911615.1. GTDB lineage: Bacteria > Actinomycetota > Actinomycetes > Actinomycetales > Actinomycetaceae > Pauljensenia. The sequence goes on along the minus strand of CAKMQM010000273.1, from coordinate 24,458 downwards.
CTCAGGCCTCCCAGCGCGCCAGGCGCTCGGACAGGCCGATGTAGGTTGCGGGGGTCAGCGCGAGGAGGCGCTCCTCCACCTCGGCCGGCAGACCCAGGCCCGCGATGAACTCACGCATGTCTTCCGCGCCCACCTCGTGGCCGCGCGTCAGCTCCTTGAGGCGCTCGTACGGGTTCGCCATGCCGGTCGCGCCCGCGATCGCGGCGGCGCGCATCGCCTGCTGGACGGCCTCGCCGAGCACCGCCCAATTCGCGTCCAAATCCTGCGCCATGCGAGCTGCGTTGATCTCGATGCCATTCAGGCCGCGCACCAGATTGTCGTAGGCCAGCACAGCGTGACCGAACGCGACGCCCACGTTGCGCTGCGTCGTCGAATCCGTCAGGTCGCGCTGCATGCGGCTGGTCACCAGCGTCGCGCCGAGTGAATCCAGCAGCGCGTTCGACACCTCCAGGTTCGCCTCCGCGTTCTCGAAGCGGATAGGGTTGACCTTGTGCGGCATCGTCGACGATCCCGTCGAGCCCTGCGCCGCCAGGTTCTGGTGGAAGTAATCCATCGAAATGTACGTCCACGCATCCGTCGCCAAGTTGTGGGCGATGCGGCCCGCGCGCGCCACGTCCGCGTACAGCTCGGCCTGCCAGTCGTGCGACTCGATCTGCGTGGTCAGCGGGTTCCACGTGAGGCCCAGGCCTTCCACGAAGGAACGAGCCAGCGTCGGCCAATCCGCGCCCGGCACCGACACGACGTGTGCGGCCCACGTGCCCGTCGCGCCGTTAATCTTGCCCAGGTACTCCGTGGCCTCGACGCGCTTGATCTGGCGGGACAGGCGGTGCGCGAACACAGCCATCTCCTTGCCGATCGTCACGGGGGTCGCCGGCTGTCCGTGCGTGTGCGCCAGCATCGGGACATCCGCACCGGCCTCGGCGAGGCCGCGCAGACGATCGAGGAGCGCGCGGATCGCGGGCAGCCACACCTGCTCGGTCGCCGCCTTGATGGTCAGCGCGTACGCCAGGTTGTTGATGTCCTCGGAGGTGCAGAAGATGTGGACGACCTCGCGCAGCGACGGCAGATTCGTGCCCTCGCCCAGCTTCTCGGAGGCGGCCTCGAGGTATTCGCCGATCAGGTATTCGACGGCCTTGACGTCGTGGCGGGTGACGGCCTCGAACTCGCCCAGGCGCTTGATGTGCTCGGCGCCGAAGTCGCGCGTGAGGGCGCGCAGGTAGTCGCGCTCGGCGTCGGTCAGCGTGGGTGCTCCCGGCAGGACCGAGTTGTCGAGCAGGAAAATCAGCCACTCGATCTCGACGTGCACGCGCGCTCGGTTCAGGCCCGCCTCGGACAGGTAGTTCGCCAGGGGCGCGGCGACCGCGCGGTAGCGGCCGTCCAGCGGGCTGAGCGGTTCACCCCCGCCCGCCAGGTCCGAATAGCCGTGGGCAGTGGAGAACAGTGTCATCGTGTCGCTCATACCCCTATCTTCCCAGAACGAGGGGCCTTCGGGACGCCCAGTCCGCTCGGCGGTTCGTGGCGTGGGTAACGTACGAGGCCGGGGCTGCGTGGGTGCGCGTGTAATGGCCCCGGGCGTGTCGTCCACAGGGGTGGGTGGCGTCGGGTGGTTATCCACAGGGAGTGCCGCGCGGCTGGTGGTGGGGGAGTAGGGCGGCGTAGCGTGCGAGGACAAGCAACGACTCTTCCGATGATGGGAGACACCATGATCCTCGATCCGACCAGCCCAGGCCTGTCCCTCCAAGCCGCCCAGGGCCTCGTCGACGGCCTGCGCGGGGTACTCGCGGGCGCGTCATGCCCGCAGTGGACGGGAGTAGGGGGTGACTCCTACCGGGCGCGCTGCGGCGAGGTCGTCGCCGACGCTCAGGCAGTCCTCGACCAGATCCAACAGGCCCTCGACCTCGTCCCAGCCTTTGATACGGAGCGGACGCAGGGCCTCGCGCGCAGCCTCGCCGAGTCCGCCGAATCAGCCGTCCTTCATCCCGAACTCGTCATGCTGGGAGCGTGGTGACCGTGGCTTTCGATCCGAACCGACACGTGTCCGTGTCCTCGGGCTCCTTCAGCGTCGACGTCAACGAGCTGTGCGCCACGCATACCCTCGTCACGTACGAAGAGAACCTCTCGATTGGGCCCGCGCGCCTCGCGCTCAATGCCGCCCTCGCCGAGGCCGACCTGGCCTCGCTCTTTGCTCCGGAGACTGCGGCCGGCCTCATAGGTGCGATTAGTGCCGCTCTGAGCGCCATCGACGTCCTCGAGTCCAGCGTCGACGACCTGAGATGGAAGATGCAGGACGCGGCCCTCACGTACGCGGATGCGAACGCGGCTGCCTCCCTGTGGGAGGCAGTACCCGGCAGCCCGATGGGGGCGCAGCTCAGCTGGCGGAGCCTCGGAGCGTTCGCCCTATGCCCCGGCGGCGCCCTGGCCACCGGTGGCGTGGCGCTCTACCACGGGTTTCAGGACGCCTCCGCGAGCGCGGGGGTCCCCTGGCTGACCACCGTTCTTATGCCCGGCTTTGCGGTGTTGGCGGCAGAGAAAGACCTATGTGACACCGTGATTGACGGCATCACCTTCGCGCGGCACGGAGATGCGGAATCTGGGGCATTGTTCCAGCGTGACCTCGGTAGGTTCGCCCTCGACGTGAATTCCCTGCCTGCGTTCCGAGGCGTTGCGCAGTCACTGTCCGGGCTGGGAGTCAGCCAGGATCTGAACTCGACGTCCACGCAATCGGCGTCCGGTATGGCCGCGCTCGCCGCGCCCTTCCTTGCGTACCTGGGGCTCGTTGACTTCCGCCTCGGCCACGGAGTCAGCTACGGGGTCACCGTGAGGGGACCGGACGGGAATACTCGTGTCCATCACAACGAGGCAGCCGCCCGTATCCCGTCCGGCACCCTTGACGCACGCACCCAGTCCGCGCTCGCGGCCATGCCCGACGCGGCACCCGACACCCACTACGAGGGTGTTGCCACCAGCGCCGACACCATCGAGCACATCGTCGACATGCACGGAGGCGATGCCGATAACGGAGAGATCGCCATTGAGGAACACGTGACCGTGGGGGAGGATGGCGCGACGACTCGCTCGTGGACCGTCGACATCCGAGGCACCCAATCGTTTGCCATCGGGCAGTCGGGCCCTCAGGACATGACCACTAACCTGCAGGGCGTGGCGGGAATGGCCTCGGATCAGCTTGACGCGATCATGGAAGCCATGGACGCGGCCGGTATCCCGCCCGAGGAGGCCGTCGAGTTTGCCGGCCATTCGCAGGGCGGCATCATGGCGGCTCAGCTGGCCGCCGACCCCGCCGTGCGCGCACGCTATAACGTCGTCTCCGTCGTCACCGCTGGCTCGCCCACGGCGACGGTTGCGCCCAGCGACGTACCCGTCCTCTCCTACGAAAACTCGGGCGACATCGTCCCCGGTCTGGACGGGAACGCGACCCGCGGAGACAACGTGACGACCGTCAGGTTCCACGACTACGAGGCCGCGTCTCACCCCGAAGACCCGGTTCCCTCCTCGCACAGCGCGCCGCTGTACGTGGACGAAATCAGAAGCACCCTGGACGCCGCCCGGGCCTCGTCCGATCCGGGCCTGAGCACCCTGGCGGCCGCCGAGGCCCACCGTACCCAGGCGCTCGGTCTCACCCAGGACACGCAGACCACCATCCACCACTATCAAACGAGGCGCATCACCCAGGGGTAATGCGCCTCGACGGAGAAGGGAGCGAAACGTCAGTCCCGCTTGTCCTTCTTATCCCGCAGGATGCCCGAGACGATCGAGGACACCACGGAGGTGATGACCGCGCCGAGCAGGCAGGACCAGAAGCCGCCCGTCGTCATGGGGAATCCGAGCGACGTGGACAGCCACCCCGTCAGCGCGAACAGCAGAGAGTTCGTCACCAGAGCAAACAGGCCGAAAGTGAGGAGGTACAGGGGGAACGCGAGCGTCGTCACGACAGGCTTGATGATCGAGTTCACCGCCGTGAACACCAGGGCGACGGCCGCCAGAACAATGACGGTTTGCGATGCCGACGACGACTCGATCGAGATCGACGAGACCACGCGGGTCGTCACCCACAGGCCGGCCATCGTGGCCAATAAACGAGCAATAAAGTCCATTTCTCCATTCTTGCGCAGTGGGATGATGCTTGCACGGTCCCAGTCCATGGGATAGGACTACACACATGACCAACCTGCGCATCCGTCCCGCCGTCGCCTCCCTGCCACGTTACGTTCCCAGTAAGACCGCGCCCGACGCCGTCAAAATCTCCTCTAACGAGATGCCGACGCCGCCCAGCCCCGCGGTGCTCGAGGCGATCGCCCGCGAACTCGAGACGATCAACCGCTACCCCGACCTGACGGCCGCGCCCCTGCGCGAGGCCCTCGCGCAGGGGCGCGGCGTCGGTGCCGACCAGGTGTGTGTGGGTACCGGTTCCTCGGCGATCCTCGTCGCCGCACTGTCCGCCGTCTGCCAGCCCGGCAGCCAGGTCGTCTTCCCCTGGCGCTCCTTCGAGTCCTACCCGATCGCCATTCCCTCCGTGGGTGGCGACCCCGTGCCCGTCGAGCTCCTCCCGGATGGCACCCACGACCTCGACGCCATGCGCGCCGCGATCACGCCCGACACCGTCGCCGTCATTGTCTGCTCGCCCAACAACCCGACCGGTCCTGCCCTCACCTACGAGGAGATCGCCGGTTTCGTCGCCGACGTCCCCGACGATGTCATGGTCATCGTCGACGAGGCCTACATCGACTTCGCGACCAAGCCCGGCGTACGCACCGCAGCCCCCCTCATCGAGGAACATCCCAACGTCATCGTCATGCGCACGTTCTCCAAGGCCCACGCCCTGGCCGGCGTGCGCGTCGGCTACGCCATCGGTGATCCCGAGGTGATCGGCGCGATCCAGGCCCTCCTCGTCCCCTTCGGCGTCAGCTCCCTCGCGCTCGCCGCGGCCCTCGCCTCCCTGAAGGACGCCGAGGGTGTGCAGCGCTCGGTCGCCGAGATCATCGCCGAGCGCGAGCGCATCATCCCGGCCCTGCGCGGACTCGGCTACGACATCCCCGACAGCCAGTCGAACTTCTACCTGATCCGAGGCGACGTCTACGGCCTCGTCGAGGCATGCGCGCGTGTCGGCCTCATCGTGCGCCCCTTCCGCGTGGGCGTGCGAGTCTCGGTCGGCTCGCGCGAGCAGAACGACCGCTTCCTGTCCGTGGCCGCCGAGTTTGTGCGCACCGCGGGCATTGGCGCGTAGGGTTAGCATGCCAATGGGCGCGCCCGACGAAACGGACGCGCCCGTGACCCCATCGGGGTGCCGCGATTTACGGGATCAGCAGCGAGGCGATGAGGAGAAGTGACCAGCCGAGCTCGCTGAATCCGATGAACTTGGGGGAGAAGGGACGCGTGCGGGTCCGGTTCAGCGTCGGCATGACCCACGCGCGCGCGGTCAGGCACGCCCACATGAGGACGGGCCAGACCGTCAGCGCACCGAACCACCACGCCACGGCCGCGCACAGCGTGAACGCCGCGTGCAACAGCGTGGAACCTACTGCCCAGCGTGGATCCTTGCGGCCGCGGATCATCGAACGAACCAGGGGAACCGTGCCGATGTAGTGCAGGCCGAACGCGGCGCACGTCGCCCACGCCTGGAGCGTCACCGCAGCCGGTGAACCGTCCGCCGTCGCCAGCGAGAACGCCACGGGGCCCATGATGTTGCCCGCCAGGATTGAAGCCGCGCGGGCACCCAGGGAGCGCTCGCGGCCCTTCCATACGAGGTAGAGCGCCGACGAGGCCAGGGGGCCGAAAGCGATCGCCCACCATAGCAGCTGTGGGCGCAGGGCCAGGAGGGTGGCACCGGGGAGCGCCGCGAGCACGGCGTAGGTGATGACCGCGGGGGCAATGCGAGAGCGGCGCTTGGCGGGCGTTTTGACCCATAGGCATACCGCCGAGAACATCTGGAAGGCCATCGCCCACGCCACCAGCATGAGGACGACCGTCCAGGAGAAGGTAAAGGACAGCGCCCACCCGAGCAGCGGCGGGAAAGCCATCATCGTCCACGCGCCGTGCTGGTCAGAGATCCAGCCGTCGCGGGCAAGCTTACGCATGCGGGGATTGTTGTGGTGGCGTGGCTTCGGGCGCCCCGGTGCGCGATTGGTGACGCCATCCGCGGTGCGTTCGGGCGTTGTGTGAGTCTGCGGCGCTGCACTGTGCATAGCCTTAGCTTAGTGAAGTACGCCTGTGAGGCTCAATACTGGGAGGGTCACAACGTGAGACTGAAGCGGGCATATTTCAACAATCGGTGAAATATGGTGGCATGTCCACATCAGACGCAGTTACAACTCAATCTCCCTCTCTTTCCTCGGAAGACCGCAGCGCGCGCATCGCCGTCACGGTCTTTCCCCTGCTGATCCTGGCGGCCTTCGCGATCGCCATGATCACGCCCGATACCTTTAAGCCGCTGGCTCCCGGCGTCAGCTGGGCACTTGGCGTCATCATGTTCGGCATGGGCCTGACCCTGACGATTCCCGACTTCGGGCTCATCGTGAAGCGCCCGCTACCCGTTCTCGTGGGCGTTGTCGCGCAGTACCTCATCATGCCCCTCGTCGGCTGGGCCCTGTGCTACGTGTTCCGTCTGCCCAACGAGGTTGCGGTCGGCGTCATCCTCGTCGGCTGTGCGCCCGGTGGTACCGCCTCCAACGTGATCTCCTATCTGGCGAAGGCAGACGTCGCTCTGTCGGTTACGATGACCTCGATCTCGACGCTGCTCGCGCCCCTCATGACGCCGCTGCTCACCGCCTGGCTGGTGGGGTCGCGCATGCCGGTGAACGGTGCGGCGATGGCGCAGAATATCCTGCTGATGGTCCTCGCCCCCGTGCTCGGCGGTTTTGCCGTTCGCTTCATTGCGGGCAAGTACGTGGAAAAGGTCCTGCCGATTCTGCCCTGGATCTCGGTGCTGGGTAGCTGCTACGTGCGGCTGGTCGTCGTGTCGGGCTCGGTCGACAAGATCCTGACCTCCGGCGCCCTCATCATCGCCGTCGTCATCTGCCACAACCTGCTCGGCTACCTCTTCGGCTACCTGGCCGGACGTGTCGGCGGCGGCTCGGACAAGGCCTCGCGCACGACCGCAATCGAGGTCGGCATGCAGAACTCGGCGCTGGCTGCGACGCTGGCGAAAACCCACTTCGCCTCCACCCCGGAGACCGCGCTCCCGGCTGCCGTTTTCTCCGTGTGGCACAACCTGTCCGGCGCGCTGCTGGCAGCCTTCTTCCGTCGCTGGAAGAACGGCGGCCAGGCCTAAATAGACGAGGCCGGGGCGCGGGGGCGCTGATCCCCAGCTCTGGTTATCGGTCGAGCAAACAGCGAGGAGGGGTGGCCCGATGGGCCGCCCCTCCTGCGTTGCCATGAGTCAGTGGTTGCTCACTTGTTCACGTTGCACAGGTTGTTGAGATCGTCGACAGCGCTCGCTAGTCGGCACTCTCGCTCGATTTGAGAGGGTAATTTTGATGCCTGTTGGCCATCCGTGGCCACCGTTCGTGCGTGTCGGCATTAATGGCCTTTCAATATGTGAGCAGAGGCACGCTCTGACCGTTGAGTCAGGCTCTTGTAGGCCGATAGGCTCAAAGCGCATCCATCATCAACACATCAAGGAGCAAACATATGAAGCGCCGCATCGCCGCCGCGATCCTCGTGACCCTTCTCCCTCTCGGCATGGCCGCGTGTGGGTCCCAGTCGAAGGCTGACGCCTGCAAGCTGCTCGAGAAGCCTCTCAACGACGCGGGCCTCGCCCTTGTGAATTCAGCGCAGAATGGTGACGCTGCCAGCCTTGCTGACACCTACACCACGTTCGCCACCACCTACGAAGAGGCCTCTAAGAAGATCACCAACAAGGAGATCAAAGAGTCTGTCGATCAGGTCGCTGCTGGATGGCGCGCCGCTGCCGACAACTCGGGTGTTCTGAAGGCGGATCCGATGAGCATGGACGTCCAGAAGCTCGAGGAATACCAGAAGATTATGGAGGATCTCAGCGCGAAGCAGACGGAACTGTTCACTAAGTGCGGATACCAGCACTGATCTGTCGTTGAGTCGAACATAGCGTTGGAGGGGCGGCCCGTCGGGCCGCCCCTCCAACTACTACCTGATCGGTGAGATGACGTAGGTGTGCGTCACTTCTCCATGATCCCGGGGCAGAGGTCGTTCAGTGAGAGGAGCGAGGTGCTGAGGCGCGAGATGAGCTCGCTGCCCTCGTTCTGATCGGCAGCGCTCGGGTTCGACTCGTACTTCTTGCCGTAGGCCAGGATGTCCGTCAGGACAGTGGCCAAGTTGCTGGAAGCCTGCTTGACCTCAGGGTTGGTGATCTTCGGCGAGTTGAGCGTCTCGATGGTGCTGTCAACGATTGCTTTCTGCTTCACCTCGTCATCGACGCTGTCGAAGCTCGTGGAAAAAGTCTTCATCTGGTCCGTGATCAGGCCGCAAGCCTGGTCGACGGACTGGCTGGAGTTGCCGGGGGCCTGTGTGGGAGCGGGAGCCTGCGTCGGACCGGGAGCCTGACTGGGGGCCTGCGTCGGATCAGCGCTGGCGGTCGCCGTGGGCGCCGGGGTGCTCGGGGTGGCCTTGCGGGACTTCGTGCCGTGGCATGCTGCCATGCCCAGGGGGAGCGTGATGATGAGCAGAGCTGCTGCAAGACGACGCTTCATAAAGATTCTCCTCAAAGTGAGTGATGGGTACGATCTCAGTCTAATGGGCGATCATGCTCTTTCGACCCATTGGTCAGTGATTCTGAGCATAGTGCCTATACAAAAGTCGCCGGGACCTTTCGGTCCCGGCGACTACCGGTCGGGGTGGCGGGATTTGAACCCACGGCCTCTTCGTCCCGAACGAAGCGCGCTACCAAGCTGCGCCACACCCCGGTGCCGTTCGAGTATAGCCTCACCCCGTCGAAATTCCCAAACGGAGATGGAGGGAGCGCTCGAAGTGTGGTCCACGCCGCATGTCGTCCGGCCGCGTGGGCTCCAGAAAGCCCGGCAGCCGGTGGCGCGACTCCCTCCTATGCGGGGTGGACGTGCAACAGAGACGCCTCGGGACGCGTTGCGATGCGAATCTTTGCGTAAGGGGAGGTCCCCAGGCCAGCCGAGACGTGCAGCCACGCTTCAGTGCCGTCCGGAGCCTCCCACCGCTTCAAGCCCTTCGCGTAGGGGCGCGAAATGTCGCAGTTCGTGATGATCGCCCCGACTCCGGGAATGCCGATCTGGCCGCCGTGCGTGTGCCCGGCGAGGATCAGGTCCGAGCCTGCCGACGTCAGCGCGGACACGACGCGCGTGTAGGGGGCGTGCGTGGCGCCCAGGCGCAGGGTGCCCGGTGCCGCCCATGACGAGGCCGGGGTTCCCATGCGGTCCCGGTGGATATGAGCGTCATCCGTGCCAAGCAGGGACACCGTGCCGGTGGGCAGGCTGATCGTGCCGGCAGCATTCGACAGATCGACCCAGCCGGCCCGACGCATGTGACGCACCATCGGCAGGTAGGGAAGATCGGGAACAACCCGCGCGGGTGCGGCTTCGATCGTGACAGGTAGCGGCTCCAGCGCTTCGGAATCGGCGAGTAGTAGTCGTTCGAACCGAGCACGAAAGCGCCCGGATAGGACAGGAACGGGCGGTACGCGTCCATCACCATGTCCAGTGCATCCACAGATCCGAAGTTGTCGCCGGTCGCTACGACCATGTCGAAGTGCTCCGAGGCTGCGACATCCGATAGGAAACGCAGGAGGAACTCCTGTCCGGCAAACAGGTGCAGGTCCGCGATCTGGAGGATCGTCACCTCGGGGACGTCACCCTCAACGGGGACGTCGTAGCGGCGCAGCACCGGCATCGTACGCTCGACCGAACCCCACGCGAGCGCCGCGCCGCCCGCGGCCAGGCCAGCGAGACCCAGCCCGCCGACGACCGCTCCCGCAGTGCGCAGGAGGCCACGGCCTCGTCGAGCGGACGAGGCCGTGGCCCCTGCGAGTGCAGACGTGACGTCAGTGGTCATTGCTGTTGGGGGACGCGCTCGGCGCGGGAGTCGGAGTCGCGCCGCGCTGAGGCGTCGTCGCGCCGATGTTCGCGTTCGAGACGGCCTCGACGGGTGTGCCCGCCAGCGCCTGCGTCATGTAGGGCGCCCAGATGTTCTGGCCGACGTAGGTCTCACCGAAGATCTCGCTGTGGTACACGCCGTTGATGACAACGCCGGAAACTTCCTGGGAGGAGTTGTCGCCGTGGCCCACCCATACGGCAGTGGCGAGCGAGGGGGTGAAGCCGGTCAGCCACGTGTTGGCGTGGCCGTCGGTCGTGCCCGACTTCGCGGCGAAGGGACGGCCGTCGCCCAGACGAGTCGACGTGTAGTACTGGCCGGCCGAGGCCGTCAGAAGTGCCGCCGTCTTGTTTGCGAGGTCAGGGGAGATGACCTCCTTGCAGTCCGCTGCAAACTCCTTGAGGACGTTCTCGTCGCGGTCGGTCACGGACTCGATGGACTGGGGCTTGCACTGCTGGCCGGAGTTCGCGATCGTCGCGAACACGGAGGCCATCTGCAGCGGGGAGGCCGACACGGAACCGAGGATGTTGGCGGGGAAGGGAGACGGAACCTCGCCGTCCTCCGTGATGCCCATGTTGTAGGCGGTCTCGAAGATCGAGCAGAAGTCCACGCGCGACGCCATGTTCACGAAGGCCTGGTTGACCGACTGGCCGGTGGCGCGCACGACGTTCATCGTGCCGGTCTTACCCGCGAGGTCGTTGACCTGGTAGCCCTCGGTCGTGATGGAGCGACCGTCGCACTTGAAGGAGCCGTTCGGATAGAAGGTGTTGGCCGAACCCACGGTTTCGTAGGCCGAGTGTCCCTCCTTGAACCACTGCAGGAGCGTGAACACCTTGAAGGTCGAGCCCACCTGGAAGTTACCGTCGGCCGAGTAGTTCGACATCGTCTGGCCGGCTCGATGCCGTAGGTCGTGTTCTGGGCCATCGCAAGCACCTTGCCGGTGCGCGGGTCCAGCGAGACGAGCGCGTCGTTCAGGCCGGAGGCGTCGCCCACGGGAATCGCGTTCGTCAGCGAGGCGTAGGCCGCGTCCTGCTTCGCGGGGTCCAGCGTCGTGCGGATCGTGATGCCCTGGGTCTTGAGCAGGCGCTCGCGCTCGATGCGCGTTGCGCCGAACGTCGGGTCCTCCAGGAACTGAGAGAGGACGTAGTCGCAGAAGTACGCCTTCGAGGATTCGGCGCCCGAGCAGCCCTCCGAGGACACCGTCGGGTGCAGCATCGAATCGACCGTCGTCGCGACGCCCTCGTCGTACTCTTCCTGCGTGATGACACCCTGGTCAAGCATCGTTGCCAGGACCGTGTCGCGGCGCTCCTGAGCGGCTTCCGGGTGAGTCAGCGGATCGTACTGGACGGGGGACTGGACGAGGCCGGCGAGGAGCGCGGCCTCCAGATAGTTCAGCTCCGACGCGGACTTGGAGAAGTAGCGCTGCGAGGCGGCCTCGACACCGTAGGTGATGGGGCCGAAGGGCGCGATGTTGAGGTAACCCGTCAGGATTTCGTCCTTCGACTGGGTCTTCTCCAGTGCCAGCGCGTACTTGATTTCGCGCAGCTTACGCTCGGTTGTCTGCTCGGTTGCAGCGCTCACCTGCTCCGCGTCGCCCTCGAGGTAGCCGCGCTCTGCCAGCGAGTTACGCACGTACTGCTGGGTGATCGTCGAAGCGCCCTGACGGCCGCTATCACCCAGGTTCGTGACGAGCGCACGAGCAATACCCGTGGCATCGACGCCGTTGTGCTCGTAGAAGCGCTTATCTTCGATTGCGACGATTGCCTTCTTCATAACCTCAGCGATGTTGGCGCTGGGCACCACGATGCGCTGCTTGTCGTAGAAGTGCGCGATCACGCCGCCGGACGAATCGAGGAGCTGGGACTCCTCGGCCGGGGTCACGGTCTGTAGGTCACCGGGCAGCTCGTTGAAGACGGAGGGAACCGACTTCGCCGCCAGTGCGGTGGGACCCGCGACGGGGACGAGCATGCCGGCCGTGACGACGCCCATGAGCGAGGACACGCTCAGGAACGCCAGCAGCAGCGCGAGCAGCTGGGCCGGTCGGACAGCGCGAGAGTGAGAGTGCGACATATTCCTAGCTTACGTGTCGGTCCGCTCATCTGGCGTTTGGCGACGCGTGAGAATTGCCTGATGAATCACCTTGAGGGGCCTTCGACAGTGGTCGCAGCGTTTGCGCCCACACACGCATGTGTGTATGGTCACAGGCAGGGCTCGAAATACAGTGAAGTGGAGTTCCACGATGTCAACGCAAGGCGACGACCAGAGCTGGGTCGCCCGCGCACTCTGCGCGTCCATCGAACCGGACGTGCTGTTTGTGCAGGGTGCCTCCCAGCGTCAGGTTCGTATGCGCTGCTACGAATGCGAGGTTCGCCTCGAATGTCTCGCCGATGCTCTCGAGTCTGAGGCTAACTACGGCGTGTGGGGCGGACTGACGGAACGTGAACGTCGAGCGATTCTGCGTCACTATCCTCACGCGGACAATTGGCTGGAGTGGTTGCGCACCTCCGATGAGCCGCTTGCCCGCGAGCTCCGCAGCCCCCACGTCCCGAAGGTCCTGTCTTTCGTGCGCCCCCAGTTGGCGGGCGGGTAGGATAGAGCCATGACTAAATGGGAATACTCCACGATTCCGCTGCTCACGCACGCGACGAAAGCAATCCTCGACCAGTGGGGCGCCGACGGGTGGGAACTCGTCCAGGTGATCCCCGGCCCCACGGGTTCCGAGAACCTGGTGGCCTACCTCAAGCGTCCGATTGAGGAAGCACCCGCCGTTCAGAACTGACGCGCAGCAGCTCTGCGCATGAACGAGGCCGTGGTCGGCACGTGCGGAAACGCACGAGGGACCACGGCCTCGTTCATATCGTCAAGCAAAAGGTTGGGCCCGGCACCTCACGGTGTCGGGCCCAACCTTGTGTAGGCTGCGGTCAGCGAGCGCGACGCGCCAGGCGATCGACGTCGAGGAGGGTCACGGCGCGACCTTCCAGACGGATCCAGCCGCGCGACACGAAGTCGGCCAGAGACTTGTTCACGGTCTCACGGGAGGCGCCGACCAGCTGGGCGAGCTCTTCCTGCGTGAGGTCGTGGGGGACGTGGACGCCCTTGTCGGTCGCGGTGCCGAAGCGATCCGCAAGGTCCAGGAGGGCCTTGGCGACGCGGCCGGGAACGTCGGAGAACACGAGATCCGAGAGGGACTCGTTGGTACGGCGCAGGCGCTGAGCGAGGGCGCGCAGCATGTGCTTGGCCAGGGTCGGGTTGGTGTCGAGCACGTGCATGAGATCCTCGTGCTCGAGGTAGAGGAGGGACGCCGGGGAAACGGCGGTTGCGGTGGTCGAGCGCGGACCCGGATCGAAGAGCGTGAGCTCACCGATGATCTCTCCGGGGCCCAGGACTGCGAGCAGAGACTCGCGGCCGTCGCTGGACGTGTGGCCGAGCTTCACCTTGCCCTCGGTCACGATGTACAGGCGATCGCCGAGATCGCCTTCGTCGAAGAGAGTCTCTCCGCGACGCAGGGTCGTATGACCCATCTTCTGCTGGAGGGACACCTGCTGTGCATCATCAAGGCCACCGAACAGCGGCACCTGGCTGATGAAGTTTCCGTCACCGATCATGGTGCGGAGCTCCTTCCGCTCGTGCCCGATTGCTCGGGCGTTTCGATTTGGATTGCGCAGTGGATCCCATACGTAATACCACTCACGAGGAGGTACCGCGCATCACACCATTATGCCCTATCTATCAGGTGAAATGGGCTTCATTTCGCGTTTTGTGTGACCTGTCTAATGAAAAACCGGTTACTGAGCGTGCGTGCCGACGTGCTCTGACAGAGCCTCGGCCACAGCCTGCGGCGCTTCTTCGGGGAGGAAGTGTCCGGCTTCGCGAATGACGATCTGCGTCAGCGGCGCATCCACGAATTGGGCGTCGGCCGCGTGATCCAGCGCCGACCATGCCCCGTCGTCGCGCCCCACCAGGGACAGGACTGGCACGCGTACAGGCTCCGACAGCAGTCGGCGCTCTTCGCGCGAGATCTTGCGGGCGGCGCTCAGGCCGCGCAGCGCGGTATGCGCCGCGAAGGGGCGACGCAGCGCGGCGCGGTACGTGCCCGACTGGGAGACGAGGGCGTCGACGTTCCCGGGCGAGGCCCACGCGCGGAACACGGTCGTCACGAGAGAGCCCGAACGCAGTGCGCGCTCACGCCCCGTGGGCAGCGCGAGGCGGCCCTGCAGGACGCGGCCACCCGCCCAGGGCGCGCGACCGATCACGGGCTGGACGCCGAGGGGGTGGGGTGCCGACAGGACGGCCACCGATCGCAGCTCGAGGGGCGCCAGGGCGCCGATCATCCACGCGACCGTGCCGCCGATCCCCATGCCGGCCACGGAGAACGAGGCCACGCCGAGGGCGCGCACAACGCCGATCACGTCGTTCGCCATCTGCTGGAGGTCGCAGTCTCCGCGCGTCAGGTCGGAGGTGCCGAAGCCTCGCAAATCGAGGGCGAACACGCGCGAGGTCGACTCCGCGAGTGCGGGCAGGACGTCGCGCCACGCCCACCAGTGCTCGGGGAAGCCGTGCAGGAGGACGAGCGCATGGTCCATGCCCTCGCCCATGTCAGCGACGTGGAATGCGGCGCCGCCAGCGCTCACGTGCCGATGGGTCCACGGACCCTCGAGCTCGATCGCGCTGGCGGGAATCAGAGTTTTCACTTGCGGGCCGCTTCTTTCGCTGCCTTCTTACGGGCGCGCTTGGAGTAGAAAGCGCCCGCCGGGTTGGTGGCCTCCAGCGAGACGCGCAGCGCCTCCTCGGCGCGGCCGGTGCGGCGTGCCGAGTGGGACACGTACGCCAGGCCCATGAGGGCGATGCCCAGCAGGGCGAAGCGGCCGGAGTAGCCGGAGGCCTGCAGGTGGTGCGAGAGGTTCGCGCCCAGCGAGCCCGTGTTGGTGAGCGCGGTGAGCGTAGGCAGCACCGACGCCTCGGTGATGCCGGGGGCCATGAGCCACGGCAGACCCACGATGAGGGTCACGATGCCCATCAGCCAGGCGCCCAGTGACGAGCGGCGCGCGGTCACGAAAAGGATCGCGGAGATGACGATCGCGCCGAGGATCTCGCCCAGGGCCACGATCGAGGCGACGCCCGTGTATATGGGAGCGGCGTCCGCCAGAGTCATGCGTGCACCCGCGTCAGCGGCCAGGTACCAGCCGACGGGCACGAGCAGCAGGAAGAGGAGGAAGGACAGCCAGTGCGCGCCCGTGCGCGAGGGCATCTCCGTGATCTCGGGGGCGGCGGAGAAGAGCTCGTCGTCCAGGCTCGAAGGCGCGTCGGACTTGTCGCCGCGCGCGGCGGTCGACGCGATGGCGGCCAGGGTTGCCGCCTCGCTGTCCTCGTCGCCCTCGCCCAGCAGGGAGCGGCGGCGCGGGCGTGCGGCCTCGGCGGCATCCTGATCCTCGAAGGAGTACGAGGCCTCGGTGTCCTGCGTCGGCAGCTGGGTCGTCGGCTCGGTGAAGGGGGCCTCCTCCTCAGCCTCGGGTTCTTCCTCGGCGGAGGTTTCGGCGGGAGCGTTCTCCTCTTCGGCCGCGACCGCGGGAATCGAGGAGGGCAGGGTCTCCTCGTCGCCGAAGATCATGGAGCGGCGCGAGGACGGCGAGTGCGCGGAGGCCTCGGCGGCAGCGCCACCGACTGCGGCGACCTTGTCCTCGGCGACCTCGTCCTCGGAGGGCTGATCGTCGCTCGAGGGGGCCTCGGCCTCGTCGGAAGAGTCGTTGGTCGCCTCGTCGTTGGCCTCGCTCAGGGCGGCGGCCGCCTGTGCGGGCGTCATGACGGGGGCGAGTGCGGGCTCCGGATCCTCGGTCACGTCCTCGGCCGCCTCGCCTGCCGCGTCCTCGTCTGCGGAGGAGAGCAGGGAAGCAAAGGAATTCTCGCCTTCTTCCGCCTGGTCCGCGGACGCCTCGGGCTGCTCGCCCTCCTCATTCGACGAGGCGGGGGCGGGCTCGTCGGAAACGGTGTCCTCTGAGCGAGTCTCCTCAGCGGGGGCCTCCTCTGCGGGGGCCTCATCGGTGGTCTCGGGCTCATCGGTCGCCTCTGCGGACGGCGCGTCGGCCTCGGCAGGCTCATCGGCGCCCCGGTCGGCGACCGGAGCGTCGGCGGGAGACTCCTGCTCAGCCTGCTCCTGCTCGGGGGCGGAGTCGGCCTCGTCGGAGGAAGAAACGACCGGGAGATCGCCCTCGGGGGCGGACACGACGGGCAGCTCGCCCGTGGAGATCTTGTCCTCGATCGTCGGCTTGAGCGGTGCTGCAGCCGGCACGCGACCCGTCAGGCCGCCGATCGCGACGGCCTCGATTTCGCCCGTGTGGATGGGATCGCTGGACTCGCCGATGATCGCCGACGCGTCGGAATCCTCACCGGGCAGCTCGATTTCCTCGCCGGTCAGCACCAGGTTGTCAGGTGCCTCCTCGGTGCGATCGCGCTGGGCGTCAAACTCGTTATCAGACATGCTTCCTCCTTATATCTGCCCACATATTACGGTCAGGGTGAGCGCTTGCGCGCATTAGCCCTCGGCAGGCCCCTCTTTTGCCGTCGAATCCTCATCCGCCTCGAGCTTCTTGAGCGCCCGCACGCGGGCCCACAGGACACCCATCGAAGCGCAGCCGGTCGCCATTCCGAGCGCAGCCAGCGGCGGGCTCGCGAGCGCGACCTTCGTCAGCAGGGATGGGCCGGGAACGATCACGTTGCCCGTCAGCGACGCCCACACGGGCAGCACGACGTACGTGGGGAGCACCAGAATGAACCAGCTCGCGATCTGCGTGCCCGTGATCGACCAGCGGGCGCTCACGACGAGCACCGCGAACGCGACGCCCGCTCCGAGCGCGAGCCAGTGCATCGGCTCGAAGCCCTCTGTGACCCCCTCCAGGCCCATGGCCGCGACGTTCGTCGTGTCCGAGGGGGCGGCCGCGACCATCAGCGTGCCCGCCGCGACCGCCGCGGGAAGCGCTACCGTCGTGCCGAATCCGTGGCGGTGCACGCGGGCCAGAGGCACGCGCGTGCTCTTACCAGCGCGCACTCGCACCGACTTGATCGTCAGCGCGCACGCACCGAGCATGAGCGACATGCACACCGGGTACAGGCACCAGGACACGCCCGCGATGACATCCTCGGCGCCCACGGATGACTTCATGAGAAAAGGAAGGCGCGCCACGCCGAAGAACTGGGCCGCCCCCACGACGATCGACCACACGAAGGTCACGACCATGCCCGCGCTCGACTCCTCGCAATTGAGGGCGATGAGGGCCAACAGCAGTGACGCGAGCGCCATGCCGATGAGCCCCTCGACCGAGGCCAGGGGCTGGCCGACCGAGGCCAACGCCTGTACGTCGACCATCGAGGACCCCAGGAACACCAGGGCGATCGGGGCGAAAACGAACGCGAACAACCCCGAGCGCAGGCGCGCGGAGAGGTTTCGATGCTGCAAAAGCGTCATGCCCCTAGTGTAGAGGGGTGAGTATCGAAGCCCTCGTCGACCCCGCACCCGCCGTGTTGTGCGCGTCGGCAGCCCGCCCCGACGTCGCCTCCGCCATGAACGAGGCCCACGCGGCCCTCGCCGACCTGCGCTTTAGCGAGGGACTGCGCCGAGGCTGGGAGGAAGCGCGCGCGGAGGCCGCCGTGCGCGAAGCCGCCGCCCTGTCCATCATCGAGGGCGCCCGCACGAGCGTCGACGACGTGCGGGCCCTGTCCATGGCTGACGAAGGGGGAGCGGCCTCGGATCCGGGGGCCGCCCTCGCGCTGGGGATCTGGCGCTCGCAGTGGAACCTGGCCTCGCGCTTCCCCGCGCTCAACACCCGATCCCAGGGGGGTGTGCGCGTCGCCCCCCACGCCCCTTCCCGCGCTGATTGCGGGACTGCACAGGGATGCCTGCTCGGGGCTCGTTGCCGCCGGCCTCGTCGAGTCCCGCACGGTCGCAGTCCCCACCGATCCCGCCCTGCTCGCGCCCGCCCTCGCCTACACGCGCGTCGATGCTCCCGGCCTCGCGGTCGCTGCCGCCCTGACCGCACACTTCCGTTTCCGGCGCGTCTTTGACCCGGCCTCGTCCGTCGTGGGAGGGGGACTGGCACGCTGGATCCTCGTGACCCGAGCGTCGACCCGACCCGGCGTGTGCGTGCCCAGTCGCCTACCGACGCGCTCGATCCCGGGCGCGCGCGGGACGCGAACTCGCCGGGTGGGTGAGCGCCGACGCGGCCGGCCTGGCCCGGTGGATCATCCACTACTGCGCGGGAGTCGTCTACGGCACCCAGGTGGGGCGCGACGTCGCCCGCCACGTGCAGGCGGGCCGACTCTCCTAGGGCTGTTTCTTAGCGGCGCAGGAGCGCGCAGGCCGCCGCGCCCACGGCGACGCCGGCGATGAAAGGCACCGCGACCTTCGCGGGCGTGGGAACCTCGCGCGGCAGGACGCGCACCGTGGACGTGAACGTGAGGGTGGGCCAGCCTTCGCGCTGCGCCATCTCGCGCAGGGCGCGGTCCGGGTTGACCGCATAGGGGTGGCCGACGAGGCGCAGGAGCGGCGCGTCCGACACCGAATCCGAGTACGCCGAACATTCCGACAGGTCCCAGCCGCGCGCGCGAGCCAGGGCCTCGCAGGCATCCGCCTTCCCCTGCGCCTGGTTGAAGTGCGTGATCTCGCCCGTGAAACACCCGTCCTCGTCGACCGCCGCGCGCGAGGCGAGAACCTCGTCAGCCCCCAGCATCTGCGCGATGGGACGTACCACCTGCTCGACCGATGCCGAGGCGATCACGACGATGTCTCCCGCGCGCTTGTGCTGCTCGATGCGCGCGAGGGCCTGCGCGTAGCAGACGGGCTGGATCGTGCGCTCGAGCGCGTCCTCCACCGTTGCCTCGAGGAAAGCGGCGTTCCAGCCTCGCCCCATGCGCCCCAGCGCCTGCGCCATCTGCTCCATGCGCGACTCGTCGGCGCCCGCGAGCAGGTAGGGCAGCTGAACCAGGACGGAGGTGAGCGCGGTCCGACGGTTCATGAGGCCGGCCTCGATGAACGGACCCGAGAGCGCCACGTTTGAGGACGTGTCCAGGATCGTCTTATCCAGGTCGAAAAAGGCCGCGCGTACCATTGCGTCTACTCCAGCGTTGGCTCAATCCACAGGGGTCCTCCATCGGACCCCTCTATGCACAGCCTCGCACCTCGGGTTGGCGTTGTCCACAGGGGCGCGCACGCGGGTGGACGGGACAATCGGTGCGGGCGCATCGTCGTCCCATGAACGCCCACGTCACCCCACCTCGAGGAACCGTCGCCCTCGTCGGCCTCGCCCCGCCCGACCTCGACGGCGCGCGCGATGCCGCGGTGCTCGCCGGGGCGCGCGTGTGCTCGAACCCGGGCCAGGCCTCGTTGATCCTCGCCTCAGCGTCGGCTCCCGTGCCCGAGGGAGTGCCCTGCGTGCGCGTCGGGCAGGGCGGTCAGGTGAGGCTGCCGGGGGATAGCGCGCTCCTCGTGTCCCTCATCGCCGAGGCCTGTGCGCGAACTCGCCGCTCGGGTGCGGTATGGGCGGTCACCGGGATCGCCGGAGGGGTTGGGGTCACCGGCATTGTTCGGCTGCTGGCACGCGAGCGCGGGCGTCGTCGGGGTGTCCGAGGGGGTGTGCGGCGCAAGGAGCGCGGTGCCCGCCGAGCGAGGTTGGGCGAGGCGGTCGTTGTCGACGCGTCCGGGTCCGTGCCCGGTGTCGCGCTCGCGGCTGACCACGACATTCCCGGCGTGCGTTGGGCGGATCTCGACGCCTCCGAAGACTCATATCTGCCCTCGCTGCGCGAGCACCTGCCCGTCGTCGGGGGCGTGCGTGCCCTCGTCGGCGACTCCCGAGGCGGTGCCGCCGCCGACGATCCCCGCGTGGTTGCCTCGTGCCGATCCCTCGACGCGCCCCTCATCGTGGACGCAGGCCGATGGGACGAGCGAGCCGCCCGATGCGTGTCCGCGATCCACGCCGACGCGCTTATCGTCGTGACTCACGGGGACCTGGAGGGAGCCGCCGCACTGTCGGCGACATGCACGGCGGTTCCTCCTCCATGCCCCGCGATCACGCTTGTGTGCGCTGGCGAGCGATGGGGAGCCGGTCTGCGCGAGTGCGCCCCCGGGC
Source organism: uncultured Xylanimonas sp. (assembly GCA_927911615.1). GTDB lineage: Bacteria > Actinomycetota > Actinomycetes > Actinomycetales > Actinomycetaceae > Pauljensenia. Next base: position 4,293 of record CAKMQM010000273.1, on the reverse strand, counting down.
CCATCCTGCGCGCCCCAACGCGCCCCGGGCGTGAGCTGCGCGCGCTGATGCGCGCCCTCGATTCCGTTTCTTCCTCGAGTGCAGGTGGGGCTGCTCCATCAACGGGCGGGCTACTTTCGATCGAGGCGTGCCATGCGTGACGCGCTGCGCCTGCTCGCCCGCGGTGAGGACCCCGCTCGTGCGGCCGCCGCGTGCGCGCCGCCCGGCAGCGGAGCCGCCGCGGTCACCGCCACCCTGGAGACCCTACGCGCCCGGCAACGCGGCATGGACCCGCCCCTCGCGCGCCTCCTCGACGACCCAGCCGTCACCGACGTCCTCATCAACGGCACCCAAGCGTGGGTCGACCGAGGGGGCGGCCTCGTGCGCGTGGACGCCGGCATCCGAGACGAGGCCGATTCTCGCCGCACCGCCATACGCCTCGCGAGCGCGTGCGGCGTGCGCCTCGACGACGCGCGCCCCATCGCGGACGGCACCCTGCCCGGGGGCGTGCGCCTCCACGCGGTCCTCGCCCCCGTGTCGGGATCCGGTACCCTCATCTCTCTGCGTGTCCTCGGCACCCGTCGGCTGGGCGTGGCGGATCTCGAGGCCTGCGGTACTCTGCCCGGCGAGGTGGGGACGCTCCTGCGGGTCCTTGTCGCCTCGCGCGCCAACGTCCTGGTCAGTGGGGCGACCGGAAGTGGAAAGACGACGCTCCTGAGCGCCGCGCTTGCCCTTGTCCCCGCCGGTGAGCGGATCGTCTGCGTCGAAGAGGTAGCCGAAATCGCGCCCGCTCACCCGCACTGCGTGCACCTCATCGAGCGCGCACCCAACGTTGAGGGGAGGGGCGCTGTCACCCTCGCCGACCTCGTGCGTGCGGCCATGCGCATGCGCCCCGACCGCCTCGTCCTCGGCGAGTGCCGAGGCCCCGAAGTGCGCGACGTCCTCACCGCCCTCAACACCGGGCACGACGGCGGATGGGCGACGATCCACGCTAACGGGGCGCGCGACGTACCCGCGCGGCTCGCTGCCCTTGGAGCGCTCGGCGGGATGAGCGACAGCACTGTCGCCGCCCAAGCCGCCAGCGCCATCGACGCCGTCCTCCACCTGCGCCGATCCCCCTCCGGGCACCGATGGGTGTCCGAGGTCGGGCTCCTCACGCGCGCCCGCGGGTCACTTGAGTGCGTGCTCGCGCTCAGCGCCACCGCCGATGGTTGTGTCACCACGCACGAGGCCTGGTCCTCCCTCGCCCGACGGGTCAGGCTATGAGGGCGGGCTGGGATGCGTTCGTGGACTGCCTCGGCCTTGGTGAGGCAATAACGGTCAGTGTGTTCGCTATGTGTGCGTTATCGCTGTGTGTGCAATGCCTACATTCCGTGTATCGGGGAGCGCGCGAGAGGCGCATCGCGCGCGTGTGGGCGCGGCCGACGCGTGTGTGTGGCCCGGGGCGCGAGGCCCGGGGGCGGTGGGGTCGGCTATTCCCCGGGGCGGAAAGATCCGCGCGTCACCGAGGCCGCGCACAGGGACCGCCCACCCCGCGCGAGCTCTCCCTCCTCGTCGCCGAGGTCGCGACCCGTCTGCGCGCGGGAGCCCCCCACCTCCCTTGCCTGGGGCCTCGCGTTGGCACGCATCGATGCGGGAGGGAGTGTCGGCGTGGATGATTCCTACCCGGCCGTCCTCGACGAGTGGGCGCGTGCGCCGACGCGCTGGCGCTCCCTGCGCAGAGTAGAAAGGGCACCGGGCGCGGCCGCATCCCGTGTGAGTGCCGCATCCGTCGCCCTCGCCTGCCGATTCAGCCACGGCCTCGGCGCGCCCCTCGCCGACGTGCTCGATGCGATCGGCAGTGCGATAGACGACGCGCAGGCGCTCGAGGAGGCGCGTCGCGTCGCAGCCGCCGGCCCGCTCATGTCCGCGCGCGTCCTCGCGGCCCTTCCCCTCGTGGGGATCGTGTGTGCGCTCGCGCTGGGTGCCTCGCCCTGGCAGTTCTACACGGGAGGCGGGGCGGGACGGGTATGCGCCCTCGCGGGTGTGGCCGCGTGGGCGGCGGGCGTCGCCTCGTGCCGCCGGATCCTCGCTCGGTGCAGGCGTGTCGAGGAGGGGATAGACGGCGCGCTCGCCTGCGACCTCGTCGCTCCGCCCTGGCCTGCGGTGCGGCGATCCCCCGCGCTCTCGATGCGTTGGCCGACGCCTGCGCCGACGATGCGCTGTCGTGGGCCGCCGCCTCGCTGCGGCTCGGGGCGACCTGGGCGGACGCCTGGGAGGATGCGCCCGAGTGGAGCTATCCCCTGCGCGACGCGCTCGAGGCCTCGTGGACCAGTGGAACAGCCCCGGAGACGCTTCTCGCCCGCAGTGCTGCGTGGGAGCGCCGGTCGCGCCTCGTCGACGCGAAGGCGCAGGCCGAGGAGCTGAGCGTCCGCCTCGTTGGTCCGCTCGGCGTGTTCTTCCTGCCGGCCTTCCTGGCCCTGGGTATCGCACCCCTGCTCGCGCATCTCTTCGGAGGAATCGGTGTGTAGGCAGGTTGTCCACAGGGGTTGCGGGGCCTCGTTGGTTATCCACAGGGGTGCGAATCCGCGTGGAGTTACGGGGCGATTCCCACGCACACTGGCCCTGCGCGCGACCGCGCGCAACGGAAGAAAGGACAGATCAATGACGATCATCGACAGAATCGACTGCGCCGCCACGCGCGCCCAGCTCATCGCGATGGCGGCCGTGCAGGAGGGAGCTCGGGCCCTGCGGCCCAGGACCACGGCCGAGCCCACCGAGGGGCGAGACCCCGAGGAGGGTGCGACCACCGTCGAATACGCGATCGGCACCATTGCCGCCGCCGGATTCGCGGGCCTGCTCATCGTGATCCTCAAATCGGACACCGTGCGCGCCGCCCTCGAATCCATCATTCAGGAGGCGCTGAACACCCGATGAACAGCGACGAGCGCGGATACGTCACCGTCGAACACGCCATCGGCTTCGTCGCCGTCACCCTCGTCGTCGGCGTCATCGTCGCCGCCGTGCAGGCCGGGATGACCGGAGCATCCCTGTGCCAGGCGGTGCGCGAGGGCGCGCGGGCCGCCTCCATCGGGCAGACCGACCCGCAGGGAGCGGCCTCGGCCGCCTATCCGCCCGGATCCTACGCGGTGACACGTGGCGGTGGGTGGGTGAGCGTCACCGGCACCGCCCCCTACCGCGGGGCGGCCGGCTGGGTCGGGGGCATCGCCAGATGCTCTGTGACCACGATCGACGAGGGGGACCTGCCGTGACGCCGCGAGCGCCAGGGAGGGGTGCGGCTGTGTCCCGTGGTGAACCTGTCGCGTTTGGGCGCGCCGGCGACCGTTCCGGCGAGGAAGGATCCGGGACCATCAACTCCCGTTGGCCTCATCGTCCTGGCCCTGGCGCTCGCGGTGGTCCTCGGCGGGGTTGGTGTTGCTTACCGCGAGCGGGTGCGCCTGCAGGCCGTCGCCGACCTGGCGGCCCTGGCGGGGGCAGAGCAGTCAGCGACGGCTGACTGGGAGGACGTGGGGGAGCGGCCATGCGGGGCTGCCTCCGCCGTCGCCGGTGCGAATGGCGTGGGCGTCCAGTCCTGCGAGGTGCGTGATCTCGACTGCCTGGTGGTCCTCACGCGGCCAGTCAGAATCGCCGGTATTTCAACGAATGTGAGCGCCCGGGCTCGCGCCGGACCCGAGCGGTGAAAAATTCTCAGGAAATTGCCAGGTTCGTTCAATGGTTTCCACAGGTGGGGTCCGTACATTAATAGTCATCAAGCCAAGGGCGACACCCACAAGGGTGAGCCAAGAAAGGGAGCGCATCGGAAGACTTGCACTGTGTTGATGGGATACTCGAAGGGGTCGGCCTTATGGCCGGCCCCTTCGAGTTTGTCCTGTCGCGTTCCGTGTGCCGAGGCGTGCTAGCTGCCTGTGCTTGTCGCCATGGACGTGGGCCCGCTAATGCGCACGTGGGCCCGATGACATGTGCGTGGGTGCGACACCTCGCACGTGAACCCGATGATATGCGCGTGGGCAGCGCCACCCACGCGCACATCTAGAGGTTTACGGTTATAGGACACTAGGTGTTGCTGGTGGCGTGACTTTTTGGCTTTCTGGTGCGGGAAAGTCGGTGTTTTAGTTGGTTGGGACCAACTATGAGGATGGACAAATCGTGTTGCTGGGAGGGTGACTTTTCGGCTTTGCTGCGCGGGAAAGTAGCTTTTTTAGTTGGTCGTGTTTGCCTCGTTTCTGTGAATACTGCATCGTGCCCTGTGTGTGGTTGCCCCATGATCCGTCACGGTAGGACTTCATCAGGTCGTCAGCGGTGGCGGTGTAAACC
>CAKMQM010000272.1:0-7471 GCA_927911615.1 uncultured Xylanimonas sp. | reverse complement strand
CCCAGGAGGTCGCAGAGGTCCTCGCGACCCTCGCTCTGGATGGGCGCTCCGATGTCACGCGCGTGTACGACCCTTGCGCGGGCTCGGGGTCCCTGCTCCTGAAGTTCGCGAAGCTTCTCGGGCCGTCGAGTAGCCGTCAGTATTTCGGCCAGGAGATCAACCTGACGACGTACAACCTGTGCCGCATCAACATGTTCCTGCACGACGTCAACTTCTCGAACTTCGACATCGCGCTGGGGGACACCCTGACGGAACCTGCCCACTGGGACGATCAGCCTTTCGACGCGATCGTTTCGAACCCTCCCTATTCGACGAAGTGGGTGGGCAAGGACGACATCGCTCTCATTAATGATCCGCGCTTCGCTCCGGCGGGCGTGCTGGCTCCCCAGTCCAAGGCGGACCTGGCCTTCACCATGCACATGCTGCACTGGCTGTCCGAGGACGGAACTGCCGCGATCGTCGAGTTCCCGGGCGTCCTGTACCGCAGAATTGCCGCGGAGGGAAAGATCCGCCGATACCTGGTGGAAAACAACTTCGTGCACGCGGTTATCCAGCTGCCTCCGGACCTGTTTTTTGGAACGCCGATCGCGACCTGCATCATCGTGCTCAAGAAGGCGCGCCCCGACCACAGCGTCCTCTTCGTGGACGCGTCAGCTGAGTACGTGCGTGAGGGAAACAAGAATCGCCTGACGGCGGAGAATCAGCAGCGGATCCTCTCCCTGGTCTCGCAGCGTCAGGCAGTGGACCACGTGGCTGCCCTGGTGTCCATTGACGACATTCAGGCCAATGACTGGAACCTGTCGGTCTCCTCCTACGTTGAGTCTGAAGATACGCGCGAGCAGGTGGACATCGTCGAGCTGAACACTCGGATCGCCGGCATCGTGGAGCGTCAGCGTGAGCTGCGCGCCTCCATCGACGCGATCGTCGCAGAACTGGAGGCCGACCAATGAGCCGCCTCGCCGAGCTGATCGAGGAGCTGTGCCCGGACGGGGTGGAATATAGGCCGTTGGGTGAGTTGCTGTCATACCAGCAGCCAACGCCGTTCTTGGTGAGTTCGAAAGACTATGATCCCTCTTATCCAACGCCAGTTCTCACCGCCGGTGCGGCCTTTTTGTTGGGCTATTCGAGTGAAACCCATGGTGTATATGCTGCTTCGACAGATGATCCCATCATCATTTTCGATGACTTCACTACAGCATCAAAGTGGGTAGATTTTCCCTTCAAATTGAAGTCTTCGGCAGCAAAGATCCTTACTGCCGCGGATCCGAGTGTTGCTGATATACGATTTTTGTATTTTTTAATGCAGACGATCAAATACCAAGTCGGCTCGCATGCCCGTCAATGGATTGCTGTCTATTCAAAGATTCCCGTTTGCTGTCCTCCGCTGGAAGTGCAGCGAGAGATCGTGAGAATCTTGGATCAGTTCACGACGCTGGAAGCGGAACTGGAAGCGGAGCTGGAAGCCAGGCGGACCCAGTACGAGCACTACAGGGATTGTCTGCTGTCCTTCCCCGAGAAGAAGGCCGAATAACGAACTGAGGGGGCGGGTGTTAGACCCGCCCCCTCAGTGGTAACTAGCCCCTGCTTCGACGGGGATCGTTCCCAGGCTTGATGGTGTCCTGGGCGCGGATTTTCCCGTTCTCGCCTCGTGTCCGCATCTCGCCGCCACCCTGATTAGCCAGAATGTCGCGTGCGCGCTGTTGAGCAGCTGCCTGCGTAGGTTCAACCGCGGATGCTCTGGATGCGTTCGGATCGAACACGCCCCATCCGTCGCCGTGTCGGCGTACTTCTCGAATGTTCATTCGTCACCTCCTTCCTTCTCTACAGGGAGGGTAAGAGCAGACATGCACATCTGTGTCCACTCGCAGGCGAGGGATGACGGGTGATGATTCCAGCGATCCGCTGCAACTTCGCACGTAATTCTCTTCGCTGCTCTTGCGGTGATTCCTCTAAACGTTGATGTTCTGGGAAAGACCTTGGGTAGGGGCGGATTGGGTGGGGAATTACGTGCAGGTTTCGTTGTTTGCGGTTAGTGCTTTTCTGAACTAGTCGTTCGAATACATGTGTTCCCCTCGCGCGTGCGCGAGGGGAACACGAGGGCGTGACTTCAGCTTGCCGTCCATGAGTGGACTATTACGAGGCCCTGTTTTGTCAGGTTTCGCGGTCGTCGTCTGCAGGTGAACTGCTTCGTACCCGTTTCAGCCCTTGCCCTGCGATTATCCTAGTGGCCATAGCGGTGCCAGAGCAACGGGGCAGCATTAGGCAATCAAGCGAGGACAGGATGTTCCTGGTAGTAGCTGCGCATTGCTTCCTGCGTGATAACTGCATTCGAGGGATCGGATGGCGCCAGTCCCTCGCGTGCATTCAGCCAGGGCGATTCAAGGTGCGTCCGTTCACTCAGCTTGGCACCTGTCATGTCGCCCAGTGCAGAACACACGCTATCGATGAGAGCGCGTTCAGCATCGGTGAGAGCAGACGAGTCGCCGGACATCAGTTCGCCCGGACGAATCAGGAACATGCCGCGATGCAGTGCGTAGAGCTCGGGGGCAACGGGTCCACCGCGCCATGCCTCGAAGTCCTCGGGAAAGAGGGAGGACCCGTACTGAGCGAGGTGCTGAGCTTGAGAATAGAAGGCAAGCTTCTGGAGCTTCATTGTTGTCACCGTGCCGGTACGCTCCAGGATGTAGGTCGCAACGTCGATGATTGTCTGTGCCATGTTCGCTCCCTCCCCTTGATCGCCTCTGGGTCACTATACTCCGAATATGGCTGAAAACAGCAGGACCGTGTCAGTCGCAAGGCAGCAACCAAAGCTGGTGTGCTCCTGAGTGCTAGCGACGAACTTGACGCTGTATCACTGGCCACCGCTCAGGCTTGGCGAGTGCAACACCTGGAACCGACTGCACGTTGTTTTGAAGCGCTGACACAGTGTGCCAAACACTTTGACGGTGCTGTGGTCTCGTACCGGCTGAAACGCATGACGTCGATCCTCCGTAAACTACAGCGGAGGAACAGTAACTTCGAGCTGGGTGCGCTCGACGATATCGGCGGCTGCCGTCTCATCGTGGGAAGTGTTCGAGAGGTATATGAGGCCGCTCAAATCCTTGACGATCTTCTTGAACATTGGAAAACAAAAGACTACATAGCGGTACCGCAACGTAGCGGTTACCGGAGCTACCATGCGATCTACAAGATGCCTGTTGGCGGAATTACGTACCGCATTGAGGTGCAGATACGTACTCGTCTCCAGCACCTTTGGGCAACGGGGGTGGAAGCAGTTGGTGAAGTGTACGGCCTTGAATACAAGAGCCCCGATGTGCGTGCTTCGCTAGAAGGAGAAGCACAAAAGCGAGACCGATTCCTCATGCTCAGTTCCCATCTATTTGCGCATGAAGAGGGGAGGCCAGGTGTGCCCGATGTGACAGACGATCTGGCTGTAGTGAGACGTGAAGTGGGCGCGATCTGTAAGTCAACCCATCTGCTCGACGATCTTCGCGCAGCCCGCAGCGGTGTTCTCGTACAGACAGATTCAGATGAAAAAGACGAGTATTTTCTCCTCTGCCTCAGCCGTGAAATCCAGTTCTTTGACGTCGTCGGGTTCCCAGAATTTGAAGCTGCAAATGACGAGTATCAACGCCTCGAGAAGGAAGCGCTTCGGACAGACAGCGGAAATGACGTCACCATTGCTGAACCAGAGTTCGACAATGTTGTCTTGGTGAAAGCGGAGAGTGCAGAAGCCATTAAGAGTTCGTATCTGAACTACAGCCTCGGTGTCGATGGCTTCATCAGGCAGGTTGAACAGGCTTCAGGTTTGTCTCTCAGCTGACGTCGCGGTGCAGCCTGGACGCAGATGACGGTGGGTGACGTTAGCATCGGATCAACGTCACTGAGATGGGAGGGAAGCCTCCCGGATGCCAGCCCCGGCCTCGTGAATGAGACCCGTAGAGAAAGGAACGCGAGTGTCCACCGACGCACCTCGCCCCCGCATCGAACCCGTCGTCGTCTCCGACGAATTCACGGTCGTCGGCCTCTACCACCCGACCCGTGACCAGGAGCAGGACTACCAGAGCGAGGCCGCCCTCGAGGACGACCTCATCAAACAGCTGTGCGCCCAAGCCTACGAATACGCGGACATCCACGACCGCGACGGCCTCGAAGCGAACCTGCGCGTCCAGCTCGAAGCCCTCAACGACTACCGCTTCAGCGACCGGGAATGGAAGGACTTCTACCGGCATTCGATCGTCGACGTCCCTTCCTCCGCTGGGAATCCCGTCGTCGCCAAAGCCCGCCGCATCCAGGAGGACCACGTGCAGGTCCTCACCCGCGACGACGGCACCACCAAGAACATCAGCCTCATCGACAAGACCAATATTCACCGCAACAAGGTGCAGGTGATCCGCCAATACGCCATCGACACGGGCGCGCGCTCCAACCGCTACGACGTCACCATCCTCGTCAACGGCCTGCCCCTGGTGCACATCGAACTCAAGCGGCGCGGCAAAAAACTGCGCCGAGCTTTCAACCAGATCGACCGCTACCAGCGCGACTCCTTCCACGCGGGCGCCGGCGACGGGCTCTTCGGCTACGTGCAAATCTTCGTCATCTCCAACGGCGCACACACCAAGTACTACTCCAACACCGTGCGCCTCCAGCACATTACCGAAAACCAGGGTGCACGCCGGCAGGTCGCCGCCGCCAACGCGCGATCCTACGAATTCACCATGTGGTGGACCGACGCCGCCAACAATCAGATCCCCGATCTCACCGACTTTGCCGCCACATTCCTTGCCAAGCGCACAATCCTCTCCATCCTTACGCGCTACTGCGTGCTCAACACCCGCGATGAACTCCTCGTGATGCGCCCCTACCAGATCGCCGCGACCGAAGCGATCCTCCAGCGCATCAAGACCTCCAGCATGAACAAGCAGACAGGCACTGTCGCCGCCGGCGGGTACATCTGGCACACCACCGGTTCGGGAAAGACCCTCACGTCCTTCAAGACCGCCAAGCTCGCCGCAGGCATGGAGGGAGTCGACAAAGTCCTCTTCGTGGTTGACCGCAAGGACCTCGACCATCAGACCATCCGCGAATATAACGCCTTCGCCGAGGGAACCGTCTCCGCCAACCAATCCACACGCCAGCTCGCCAACCAGATCAACGACCCGTCCACCCCGATCATCGTCACCACCATCCAAAAGCTCGCGACCTTCGTCAAGAGCCACCGTGGGCACGCCATCTACTCCGGGCACGTCGTCCTCGTCTTCGACGAATGTCACCGCAGCCAGTTCGGCGACATGCACACCGACATCACGCGAGCCTTCCGCAACTACCACCTCTTCGGCTTCACCGGAACGCCCATCTTCGCGGAAAATGCCTCCAGCTCCGGCAAAGCAAACCTACGCACCACCGAGCAGGCCTTCGGCGACCAGCTGCACTCCTACACGATCGTCGACGCCATTCGGGACAAGACCGTCCTGCCGTTCCGCGTCGACTACCTCAACTCGTTCCGCGTGCGAGACGGCATCGACAACCACGACGTCGAAGGCATCGATACCGACAGCGCCTACATGAACCCGCAGCGCATCTCGGCCGTGGTCTCCTACATCCTCGAACACTTCGACCAAAAGACGAAGCGACACGCCTCCTTCCAGTACAAGGAACGGCGCGTCAACGGTTTCAACTCCCTGTTCGCTACCTCCTCCATCAAGGCCGCCCGCGCCTACTACCAGGAGTTCAAGCGCCAACAGGCCGATCTGCCGGAGGCGCGCAGGCTCAGCGTCGGAATCATCTACTCCTACGCACCCAACGCCGAGGCTCCGGGCACCGGCCTGCTCGCCGAAGAATCCATGGACCCCTCGGCCCTCTCCCAGGACGACCGCGCCTTCCTCGACGAGGCGATCGCCGACTACAACCAGCAGTTCGGGGCCAGCTTCGGCACCGATGCCTCGGGATTCGAGGGATACTACACGAGCCTGTCAACAGCTCTCGCTGAACGACGCATCGACCTGGTCATCGTCGTCGACATGTTCCTCACCGGCTTCGACTCCAAGTCCCTCAACACCCTGTGGGTCGACAAGAACCTGCGCGCCCACGGCCTCATCCAAGCCTTCTCGCGCACGAACCGAATCCTCAACTCGGTCAAGACATACGGAAACATCGTCTGCTTCCGCAACCTTGAACAGGCCACCGAAGACGCGATCGCTCTCTTCGGCAACAAAGAGGCGCGCGGCCAGGTCCTCCTGCGCCCCTACGGCGAGTACCTGTCCACCTATCTCGAGACCATCGAGCAGCTTCGCATCGACTTCCCGCTGCCCATCGGATCGATCGCCTCTGAAAAGGAACAGAAGCGCTTCATCGACCTCATGGGGCAGGTCCTGCGCCTGCGCAACATCCTCACGTCCTTCGACGACTTCGAAGGTGACGACACGATCGCCCCGCGCGAGCTCGAAGACTACAGGAGCGTCTACCTGGACCTCTATCACGAGGCGCGCGAGCGCTCGAAGGTGGAAAAGGAACCGATCGCGGACGACCTCGTCTTCGAAATGGAGCTCGTCAAGCAGGTCGATATCAATGTCGACTATATCCTCATGCTCGTCGAGCACCATCGGGGCGAGCGTGGCGACGGCGACGACCGAGAAATCCCCGTCGAAATCACGCGCGCCCTCGCCGCTTCACCCGCCCTGCGCGGCAAACGCGACCTCATCGAAGAGTTCTACCGCCGAGTGTCCCTCAACGGGGACGTTCCCACAGAATTCGAGTCCTTCATCGCCGCCAAGCGCGATAGTGAACTCGACGCAATCATCGAGGCCGAACGCCTCGGAGAGGGCGCGCGGGACTTCGCGTACGACTCCCTGCGCGAGGGCTACGTCCCCGACGAAGGGACCGGTCTGTCCTCGATCCTCCCGCCGGCCCGCCGCTTCGGTGGCGGTGGCAGCCGCGAAGCCATCCGCTCGCGCGTCCTCGACGCCCTCCGGACCTGGGTCGAACGATTCTCCGGACTCGGAGGACTGTGACGAACCGGCCCCGGCCTCGTGATGGCGAGGTCGGGGCCAGTTTTCGCCTTTTGTCTAGCGGCAGGGGAGCAGTCGAAGCCGCTCCCGAGACAACGGACTATTGCTTGTCGGTGTCGGTGTCGGTGTCGGCTTCGGTAACCCCGGTGGTCGCTGTTGGGGCGTCTGCAACGTTGGAATCGCCCGGGATCTCAGTTTCAGCCGGAGCGGCGGGGCTGGTAGGGGCGCTGGGCGTAGCAGTGAGTCGTGGGCTCAACCAGCGGAAGAACTCGCGGAGTCCCCACGCGCACAAGGCGGCCACGAAGTGGTAGGGCAGCCAGTGGGTCACGAGCCCCAGTCGGAGCTGCCGCCGACATAATATCCCAGCAGAACTCCCAAGAACCACAGGGCAGCCACGTCGGAGACTACGGCCCCCACGATGGCGATACCCTTCCACCATCCGCCCTTCTCGAGGAACTTTCGGG
>CAKMQM010000271.1:0-19793 GCA_927911615.1 uncultured Xylanimonas sp. | reverse complement strand
GCTCGCGCAGCTCGTCGGCGCGGGCCCAGTCCTTGGCGGCGCGCGCAGCGGCCCGCTCCTCCAGCACGGCCTGAACCAGCGCGTCCAGCGCCGAGTGCTCGGCCGCAGCCGCGCCAGAGGCACCCGCGCCGATGCCGGCCTGTCCACGCCATTGCTCAGAAGCGGGGTCCAGGCCCAGCACGTCCAGCATGGAGCGAACCAGGACCTGCTCGCGGTACACACCGGAAACGTCACCGGCAGCAAGCGCGGCGTTGCCGGCCTTAAGGTGCTCGTGCAGGACCGCGAGCGCGCCGGCGACGTTGAGGTCGTCGTCCATGGCGGCGACGAAGGCGTCGGGCAGGTCGGCGGGTGCGAGAGCGATCTCGGAGGCAGGAGCTTCGCCGGCAGCCTCGATCGCGCGGGCCACGAAGGTGGAGAACTTCTCCCAGGCGGCGTGCGCGGCGGGCAGCGTCTCGGCGCCCCATTCGATGGCGGAGCGGTGGTGGACGGTCGACAGGGCCCAGCGCACGGCGACGGCCGGGTACTCCTCGGTGAGCGCCCCGATCGACAGGACGTTGCCCAGCGACTTGGACATTTTCTCGCCCTTGGTGGTCACCCAGGCGTTGTGGACCCACAGGCGCGCGAACTCCCAGCCGGCGCCGTGGGACTGGGCCTGCTCGTTCTCGTGGTGCGGGAAGCGCAGGTCGATGCCGCCGCCGTGGATGTCGAATTCGTCGCCGAGGTAGCGCCGCGACATGGCGGAGCATTCGAGGTGCCAGCCGGGCCGGCCGCGTCCCCAGGGGCTGTCCCACGAGGCAGTGGCCGGCTCAGACGGCTTACTGGCCTTCCAGAGGGCGAAGTCGCGGGGGTCGCGCTTGCCGGCCTCGACGGCCTCGTCGATCTGGGCGTCGTCCTCGGTGGTGCGCATGTCGGCCAGGCGCTGGCGGGTGAGCGAGCCGTAGTCGGGCTGGGAGTGGACGTCGAAGTAGACGTTGCCGCGCCCATCCGAATAGGCGTGACCGGCGTCGATGAGGCGCTGGACGAGGTCGAGCTGCTCGGGGATGTGGCCGGTGGCGCGCGGCTCGTACGTGGGGGCCTCAACGCCGAGGGTCTCGTACGCCTCGGTGAACTCGCGCTCGAAGCGATACGCCCAGGCCCACCAGTCCCAGCCGGCCTCGGCCGACTTGTTGAGGATCTTGTCGTCGATGTCGGTGACGTTGCGGACGTAGGTGACCTCGTAGCCGCTGCGGCGCAGCCAGCGGATCAGGGTGTCGAAGGAGACGGCGGCGCGCAGGTGGCCGACGTGCGGGGATCCCTGGACGGTGGCGCCACACAGGTAGATGCCGACCTTGCCGGGGGTCACCGGGTTGAGGGGCTGGATGCGGGCGCTCTTGGAGTCGTACAGGTGCAGCATGGCACCAATCCTACCTGGCGGGGCGAGGGGGTGAGGGAAACGGGCACTCCCCGGGAGTATGTAACGAGGCCCGGGCCCCGACTGCGCGAGCGCGCGGCTTCGCTGGTGGGGGCTCGGGCCTCGTCGAGCGTAAGAAAACTCAGGCGCCGGGGCGCACGCGCTCGCGGATGAGCGCCTTGAGGTCCTCGACGGAGTTGGCGAGGGGCGTGACGCGCTCTTCGCGGCCTTCGATGCCTTCGAAGCGCTCGGGTACGGGCGGGAGGTGGCCGGTGGCCTCGAGGATCGTGTCGGCGAACTTGACGGGCAGCGCGGTCTCCATGACGACGAGCGGGCCCTCGATCTGCGGCGCACGGCGCGGGCGACGTGCACGCCGTCGGCCGTGTGCGGGTCGAGGAGGTAGCCGCTTTCCTTCTCCGTGCGCGCGATCTCGGCGAGGCGGTCCGCGTGCGAGGAGGTGCCGGAGATGAAGCCGTAGGTGTCGCGCAGGGCGGCGAACTCGGGCGTGCCGGACAGGTCGAAGTAGCCGTCGCGGGCCAGCGCCTCGTCGAAGAGGGCGCGGGTGGCGTCCCCGTCGCGGCCCATGAGGTCGAAGATGAAGCGCTCGAAGTTCGAGGCCTTGGAGATGTCCATGGACGGGCTGGAGGTGGCCAGCGTATCCGCGGAGGAGCGGGGCCGGTAGACGCCGGTGCGGAAGAACTCGTCGAGGACGTCGTTCTCGTTCGTGGCAACGACGAGGGTACCCAGCGGCACGCCCATCTGGCGTGCGATGTGGGCGGCGCACACGTTGCCGAAGTTGCCCGAGGGCACGACGACGCTGACCTTGGACGAGGCGTCGGCCCCTTCCTCGGTGACGCGCAGCCAGGTGGCCACGTAGTAGCAGACCTGGGCGAGCAGGCGCGCCCAGTTGATGGAGTTGACGGCGCCCACGTGCCAGGTGGCCTTGAAGTCGGCGTCCATGTTGACGGCCTTGACGAGGTCCTGACAGTCGTCGAAGACGCCGTCGACGGCGACGTTGACGATGTTCTCGTCGAGGAGGGAGAACATTTGGGCGCGCTGGAAGGCAGTCATGCGGCCGGCGGGGGTGAGCATGACGACGGAGAGGCCGCGTCGGCCGCGCAGCGCATACTCGGCGGAGGAGCCGGTGTCACCGGAGGTAGCTCCGACGATGGTGAGCCAGTCGCCGCGGCGGGTGAGCTCGTATTTCGAAGAGCTCACCGAGGAGCTGCATCGCCATGTCCTTGAAGGCGGCCGTGGGGCCGTTCGAGAGGTGGGCGATGTGCAGGTCGGTGCCGTCCAGGGCGTCGACGGGGACGATCTGGGGGTCGGAGAAAGCGGGGGTGCGGTAGGCACGGGCCGTGATCGCGCTCAGGTCGTCGGCGGGGATGTCGTCGACGAAGAGGGAGATGATGCCGGCGGCCATGGCCGCGTAGCCGTCCTCGCGCAGGACGATGCGCAGCTCGTCCAGGTCGGAGCGAGACAGCGTCGGGTATTCCTCGGGCAGGTAGAGGCCGCCGTCGGGGGCGAGGCCTTCCAGGAGGATGTCACTGAAGGAACGGGTGGGCGTGTTGGGGCCGCGTCGGGTCGAAATGTAGCGCACGGGTCGATCCTATCGGAGAGGGGGCGTGGCCTGCGAGGGCGCCCGTTCCTCGTCACACGCGTGGGACGAGGCCGGGGCGCGGGACCGGGGGAGGCTCCCCCGGGGCGTGTGGTAGAAACGTGGTGTGAGCAACGACTTTTCCCGCTGGGCTCCCCCGGACGCGGATTCCACCCCTGCACCGGACGGCGAGCCGAAGACGCAGAGCACCACCGAGCAGCCCGCAGACCGTGCGGCTTCGACCGGCGCCTCGCCGGTCCCCGATCGCTTTGCGCCCGCAACCGGGCAGCCAGAGGGCACCGCGACGGGTCAGTCGAGCGTCGCCTCGTCGTTGAAGCCAGTCCTGGGGTCGCTCGTCACGGGTGCGACGCGAACCACGGCGACGCCCCGCCCGTCGGCGTCTCCTCACGAGGCCTCGGCCCCCGCGAGCGCACCCCGAACAGGCGCTCGTCCTCCGCGCAGGGAATGCGATCCGCAGCGCCTTGCTCACAAAGCCCTGTACCGGCGGCTGCTGAGTACGAAGGTCATCATCGGCGCGGTCCTCGCGGTCGTCGTCCTTGTTCTCGCTCTGCCCAGGTTCATGGCTTACACGCCCTCCTTCAGCGGTATCAGTAGGGGCCCCATCTCCGTTCAGGGGTACAAGGGGTCGGCCACCAACACGAACGTTCTTTCGTCAGACTGGG
The DNA here is from genome assembly GCA_927911615.1 of uncultured Xylanimonas sp. GTDB lineage: Bacteria > Actinomycetota > Actinomycetes > Actinomycetales > Actinomycetaceae > Pauljensenia. The sequence goes on along the minus strand of CAKMQM010000271.1, from coordinate 16,123 downwards.
CCGCTGGAGTGAGCGCTGCATGGGTTCTCGCCGATCCTCGTAGCGACGTGGGGCAGGAACATAGAACGCGGACCCGGCTGTTTGCCGATGGAACGACGATCTACATGGTGTCCCTGTCCGATACGAATAGCTCGTTCTCGATCGCGGCCATCGATGTCTCTTCCTCCACGCCTACCGTGCTGTGGACGTCGTCGGATGGTTCTGTGCGGATGACACCTGATACGTCGAATTTCAGCATTGTTTCCGCCGGCCAGTGGCTGATCATCGGCAACATCCTCGTCTCGAAGTCGACGGGCATTCAGGCGGAGGGGCCGTGGGAGGACGACCAGCCAATGGCATTGGTCGACGATGTCCTGGTGACCTGTTCGGGCCACGAGACCTGCTCGGGGTGGACGTATTCCTCCGGCTCGTGGGAGCGCCTGTGGCAGGCCATCACGGGGCGTCAATCGGAACACTCCAAAGTCCGGCAGCTGGAGGTGCCTCCCACGATCGGTTCAGGTGAGAATGCCTCCGTGATCGTGCCCGTCGATGACTACAGGAATCTGCAGATCGTCAACGCCCGCACGGCGTCGTGACCACACTCGGGGCTGAGGGCCGTTTCAAACAGCGCTCGAGCCTCACCGCACTGTATCCGACAGCGGATGGCCTGATCGTGGACAAAAAGGCCAACCAGCTCGAAAAGTATGATGCCACTGGCACATTCATCTCTGCTTTTGACCGCACTACCAAGAACAAGGTCTACACGGATGACGGCACCGTGCCGACCCTGAGTGACCTGGAGGCGTTCTTCACCTCGGGTAAGACCCCCTGGACGACGGGCATGATGGAGGCGGGCGGCGACAAGTGCGAGGTTCTCACCCTGCACACGACAGCTGGCGCCGCAACCTACTCTGCGGAGGGAATGAAGGGGATCGCAGACGGCTACGGGAGCTTCTGCCTGTTCGCGCCCACGCACGCTCGTGCGAGCGCCGACGGGGCGGCCGCGTTCGTTCAGAAGACCGGATACAAGGAACAGAGCGTCTATTTCTTCGACATGGCGAACAACAAGGTGTACACCTCGACCGAGTTGACGGCGGCGCAGAATCTCACGTGGGTCTACGACGACCTGCTGGTCGGGGTGACGGACGAGGGCCTCATCGCCTTCACGCCGACTTCCTCGTGACGCTACCCTGGTTTCATGACTGATCTGCCTTTCCGCATCGGCCAAGCGGTCGACGTCCACGCGTTCGCCGCACCCGACTCGCCGCGTCCCCTGATGGTCGCGTGCCTGGAGTGGCCGGGCGAGCGGCCCCTTGAGGGTCATTCGGACGCGGACGTGGCCGCGCACGCCCTGTGCGACGCGATGCTGCTGGCGACGGGCCTGGGCGAGCTCGGCACGGTGTTCGGCGTGGATCGCCCCGAGTGGGCGGGTGCTTCGGGGCGCGCGCTCCTTGAGGAGGTTCGCCGCGTGACCGCCGAGGCCGGCTGGGTGCTCGGTAACGCGACTGTGCAGGTCGTGGGGAACCGGCCTCGTATGGCCGCGCGACTGCCCGAGGCCTGCGCGGTCATGAGCGAGATCGCCGGGGGTACGGTCACCGTGTCAGCAACGACCTCGGATCACCTGGGTTTCACGGGCCGAGGCGAGGGCGTAGCCGCGCTGGCGAGCGCCCTCATGGTGCGCGCCGAGGGGTAGCCCGCGAGCGCCCGCCGGGCGCGCAACGTGGTAGAAACGTGTCATGAGCAACGACGACCTGCACCACACATCCGACGACCCCGCGCGCGTTCATTCCTCCGACGCGTGGGAAGACGTGTCACAGGTCGATATTCCTGAGCTCTCGGACTTTGGGGTTCTTCCAGGGGCCGCGGATCTGCCCGAACTTCCGCAGCTGCCAGAGTTGGACGCGTTGCGGGAGCCGGCGATGCCAGAGATCGTGATGCCGGACCTGGCGATGCCAGACCTCAACCAGTTCCTCACCGTCACGCCGCCCGCGCCGGCCGATATTTCTCAGCCGGACGCAGCCACCACGGCCTCGCCGCGGAAGGCGCCCACAGGCGCGCAGGCGCCCAGGCCCACCATTACGTTCGAGCCCACGCCCGCGAGGCCCCCGCGAGCCTCGGTGCCCCCGAGGCAGAAAAAGCCGAACCTCCTCATCGCGTTCGTCGCTCTCATCGCGATCGCCTTCGGCGCGTCATTCCTCTCGTCCACTCGCGACGGTTCATCGTCGACACCTTGGGGCACGCAGACCTCGTCGAGCGCCAGCACGCAGGCGAACTCCGAGGTGCGCGAGTATGCGGAGGGGCTGCCGCCCCGCTGGCCCGGATACCGAGGCAGCGCCACGAACACGCATTCCATATCGCCGCAGTGGGCCTCAGGCGTGGCGACCGCGTGGACGCTTGAGCTGCCTGCAGAAATGACTCAGTTCGGGCCGCACATGTTCGTCGAGGGTCAGGTCCTCTACATCGCCGGCTACGACACAATCGAGGGCCAGCGTGGTTCCGCCGTCAGGACTCTGGCCTACGACCTGTCCGGGGAGGACCCGGTTCTCCTCTGGGACACGGTCGGCCCCACGAAAAACTCCGCGATCATGACGTACACACCCGCGTTCGTGTCGGTCGAGGACCAGCTCTTTTTCCTCGACGTGGTCATCGACAAGGCGACCGGCGAGCAGACACAGGCCCCGTGGGGCAAGGAGTTTCCCCTCGCACAGGCCGACGGCATCGTGGTGACCTGCTCGACGACATCCTCGTGCAGCGGATGGACGCACGCCTCCGGCGATTGGACAACTCTGTGGACAACGACAACAAATCCACAGACGTCCTACGGGTTGAGTAACCAGGATTTGGGCTATGCGCCCGCAGGCACCACGCGCTCCGGCACGGGTGAACTCGCCTCCGTCCTGGTCCCCTCCACCCACGAGGAATCCCCGCAGATCATCAACATCCATACCGGCGAGGCAACGACCCTGCCCGAACCCGGCACGCCAGGGACCGGTCACTACGTAGAGGTGGGAAGCGACGGCTTCATTGTCGTCGACATCGGCAAGAAACAGGGAATGGCCTTCGACAGTGAGGGAACCCTCCAATCCACGTTCTCCACAGCGGTGGACCGACGCCTGCCCGCAGTCAGCCGTGACGGCAACCAGCCGAGCACCGCTGGCATCAAGACCTTCATGACAACAAAGACCGCGAATTGGTCGACGGGCACGGTAGGCCTCGTGGGCGAGAACGACTGTTCCATCGAGATCACCCTCACCTCCGACGGATCGACGCACACGACCCCGGTCCCCGGTGCGCTGAGCCCGTACATGACCAGCACGTGCCTCTTCGATCCGAAGGAGGTCCGCGTCAGCGCGGATGCTTCGGTTCTCTACGCCGATACCTTCACCTACCAGGACAAGAGCAGATTCTTCATCGATACCGTCAACGGCCTCATCTACACCTCACCCGAACTCAACTCGCCGAAACAGATCATGTGGGTCTTCGACGACATGATCATCGGCATGACCGAGAGCGGCCTCAAGGCGTTCGTACCGGCGTCCTCCTGAGGTAGCGAACCGGCTACCACACCATGACTACCGTGTGATAGAAACTACTCATGACCAATGACGATCACACCTCACCCCCGAACGCGCCCTCGCACGAGCAGGGCAGCGGGTTGGAGCGTCACGCGCCCACCGAGCAGCCTCCTCGTAAGAACAATCTGTTCTCGCTGCCGCGCATCGCGACAACGATCGCCATCATGGTCCTGATCGTTCTCGTCGGCCGGTGGTTCTGGCCCTCTTCCTCCTATAACCCGTCACTGCAGCAAACGGCGCGAACATACGACCCAAACGCCCCAACCTCGGGCTACAGCGGGAACGCGACCAACACGCATCTCCTGTCTCCCAACTGGACTTCGGGCATTGCGACGGCATGGAGACTCCCCCTTAACCCCGAGGATAAGAACGCTACCGTCTTCCTCTACGCCGAAGGAAGCACGCTCTACGTCACCTTCCAGTCCATCCTGGGACCCTCGAGGCCTTTACCGCGCAGGCGTACGACCTGTCCGGCACCGAGCCTCGCCTGCTGTGGGGATGAGAAGAAGCAGAAGTCCCCGTTCATCGACACGTCCACATTCGTCGTCACCGACACGGACATCGTGTTCAATTCCATCATCATTCACAAGGCAACCGGGCGACTGTCGAACACCCCTTGGGAGGACATGAAGCCGGTCGCACTTGCCGACGGCATTCTCGTAGCGTGTGATGAGGACGTGGCATGCGACGGCTGGGAACGAGGGTCATCCGGCTGGACGCAGAAGTGGACATCCAGGACGGCTCCACACGACTTCACGAATCTGAACCGGGATCGGATCACCTATCCCGACAGCAGGGTCATGACGAACGGAGAAACAACGAGCGTTCTCCTGCCGATCAACACAGACCAGCATCCGGCTCAGCTCATTGACCCACTTACCGGAGTCGTCACAGACCTCGAGGATCCCGCCTCCTACAACCCTGAGGAGCCCCGCGATCTACTTCTCGCGCGCGACGGCGTCGTCGCCTACGACGACTACACAGCCCTCACCTTCGATGCGGGCGGGTTCCTCGTGGGATTACAGCCTGCCTCAACGGGCGGGCGCATGACGACGAACGACGGGACTGCGCCCTCCGTCGCCGATATTCAAGAGTTTTTCTCTGGCTCGGCTCCGACGTGGGCGACGGCAACGGCGAAAGAGGTGAACCGGGCAAAGGGAGAGCAATGCCCCATCCTGACTGTCACCCCGACGGACGGTGGCCCCAGCCGCGCTGTCTGCCCCAACGACAACAACCTGAACCATACGTACGTGGCGTACTCACCCTCAGACATCCGCGTCAGCCCCGGAGCCGACGTGGTGTTCGCCCAGTTCAACACGCTCCAGCGGCACAACGAGGACGTCTTCGTCGATACGAGGAACGGAAGCTCATACATCTCCGAGGAACTCAACGCGGCCAAGAACCTCACCTGGGTGTTTGACGACCTCGTCGTCGGCATCGTCGACAACAGCATCGTGGCGTTCACGCCTCATTCGTCGTGACGGCAGCGCTTGAAGGGGAAGGAAGGAATCGTGAGCAATAACTATCTGATGAGTCCAGATCCGAACGCGTCTCGCGCGCCTCGCAAGCGGAAGGGCCTCCTGTGGCTGCGGATTTTTCTCCTCACCTGGGTGGCCTTCATACTGGCTTTCATCCTGAACATGTGCGATCGGGACGACAATCACCCCACGCCCCAACCCTCTGTGGCCTGGGGGAATGCATCCCCCAGGGGATACCGCGGTTCAGCGCAGAACACGCGTGCCCTCTCCCCGGAGTGGGCCTCGGGCATCGCCGTCGCGTGGACGCAGCCCTTCGATGCTGCGGCCGCCGCCGTACCACCGCGCCTGTTCGCGGAGGGCTCCACGCTCTACGTCGTGTCCTACGGCCCGAACTCGAATGCCGTCACGACGATCTCAGCCTACGATGTGTCGGGCAGCGAGCCGAGCGCCCTGTGGACGACGACCGGACCGCGGCCCTCCCACCTGCGCACCTACGCATACCCTGAGTTTCTCTCAACCGGCACGCACCTCGTGATTGGCCCACTCCTCGTCGATAAGGCGACCGGCGAACAGGCCCTGGCTCCCTGGGGCAACGAGCTGCCCATGGGAGTCGCCCAGGGTGTCCTGGTCACGTGCGACACCGTCGAGACATGCAGCGGCTGGACGGACGAGGAGGGCACATGGACCCAGCAGTGGAGCGCGACAACCTCGCCTCAGAGCCACAACGGATTGACGTCCCTGTCCCCCACCACCGCCCCATCGGACGCGGTGGTTGGCAGCGGCGAGAGCGCATCGGTGCTGGTGCCAGTCGATGATGCCCACTATGCGCCGCAGCTCGTCGACCCGAGTAGCGGTCAGGTGCGTACTCTCGGAACGCAGACGACTCGGGACGAGGATGGAACGCCCCGCGTCACAGTAGCGCGCGATGGCGTGGCTATCGGGGGCAGTGACAACACGATCAACGCCTACGATTCGAGCGGCACCATCGTCGACACGTACACGCGCGTACCCCGCGACGACCTTTTCACCAGTGACGGACCGCTCCCAACGCTCGAGCAGCTCAAGTCCTTCTACACGGATGGGACAGCGCCGTGGGAGACCGGCCTGGTCGAGGTCTCCCGCGGCGGCGCTCATTCGCATCCGTCCATTCAACTGTCATCAGCCAAGAACAGCGAAACCAGCGGCATGTTCCCCGACTGGGCATTCATGGAGGAGTACAACGAGTCCGTTTTTCTCCCTTCCGTCACGGCACGCGCCAGCGCCGACGGCACGGCCCTGTACGTACGAGGCCCGGGCCCAGTCGGCACGCCCACCTTCGTTTTCGCCATGGCGGACAACGTGACGAACAGGTCGGAGCAACTCGACCAAACGATCAACCAGACGTGGGTTTTCGACGATCTCCTCGTGGGCGTCACGAAAGACGGCCTCGTCGCCTTCACACCCGACCGCGACTAAGAGCACAGGAAAACGAACGTCCCCGACGCCCGAGACTCACTCGGCTGCGTCGGGGACGAGTCGTACGAGGCCGTGGCGGCCAATCCGCGCCATCCGGCACGCGCATCTGGTACAAACGCCTCATGAGCAATGACGACTTGCGCTGGTCCCCGCCCGACGACGGGACGCAGCCCCTCCCCTCGGGCGAGAGTGGGGACGAGACCGCGGGGCACATGGGTTTCGCGCCGCTGCCCGAGCTCGCGCCGCTGCCGGACCTGGCGCCCCTGCCCGACATTGAGGAGCTCCTCAGGTTCGCTCCACCCACGTCCGACGACGAGGCCGTGGCTGGCCAGGCAGACACCAGCACGTCGGAGGCAGGCGTCCCGGGGGCGGACGTCGCGCCCCACCCCAGCGTTGATCCCCTGCCTGACATTGGGGAGCTCCTCAGGTTCGCTCCACCCACGTCCGACGACGAGGCCGTGGCTGGCCAGGCGGACACGGACGCTACGCCGACCGCGCCCGGCCCAGCGATCCAAGCCCCGGCCTCGTCCCCGGCCTCGTCCCTGGCCGTACACACGGGCGAGCATGAGCCGATCGCCCACGAACCCGCGCCTGAGCCTCACGAGGATTCCGGCGAATCCATTACCCCCGCGAACAAGCACCTGCGCCTCATCCTGATCGCCTGTGCCTGCGTCGTCGCGATCGTGATTGGGACGTCCTTTTTCCGCTCGTTCTCGCAGCAGGCGGGCGAGCCGGCCCGCGAACCCGGATACCGCGGAACAGCGCTCAACACTCACTCCCTGTCACCCGAGTGGGCGTCGGGGATCGCGGTCGCATGGACGATCCCCATCGACCCCACGACGTCTAGCTTCGCCCCGCACGTCCACGCTGAGGGGTCGACTCTCTACCTCGCCTTCTCCAATCGGCCGACGACGGCGCAGAGCCGGAGCGTGACGGTCATGGCCTACGACGTGTCTGGAACCGAGCCGAGGCTCCTGTGGGAAACGAACGCTGAGACGTCGACGCACGCGTACGAAACCTTCACTCCTCAGTTCGTCTGGGATGACGATCTGCTCTTTTTCCGCGACCTCGTCATTGATAAGGCGACGGGAACGATAACCCAGGCCCCCTGGGGCGAGGCATACCCCATGGGCGTCTCCGAGGGCATCGTGGTCACCTGCCTCACCGACGGCTACTGCACGGGCTGGTCGCAGGACTCCGGCGACTGGACTGAGGTCTGGAAAGCTACGACGGTGAAACAGAGCTTCTTCGGGCTGGGTCACATGGACTACACGACCCCTGACAGTGCCCTTATCGGCAGCGGCGAGCAGGCCTCGATTCTCGTTGTCCCCTACTACGGCGAGGTCCCCCAGCTCCTCAACGTCCACACCGGCGAGCTCACGAATCTGGGCGATCCAGATGACGACACAACCTCCTATGACCTCAACCAGGCAAGCGACGGTGTCATCGTAGATCCATGGCTCAAGACTAAGTATGCCTACGATAGCGTCGGCGGCATTCGGGGGACCTTCAGCCAAGACCGGTACGCCACGCAGCCCACGCGCGATGGAGGAGTTCCGACGCTGGCGCAGCTCAGCGACTTTTTCACGCGCAAGAACGCCTCGTGGACGACGGGAGTTGTTGAGATCACGGGCAATGACTGCGCCACGCTGGAGCTCACCCTGACCTCCGACGCGTCGACGCGCACGGTCTCGGTCCCCGACAACATCCGTCCGTACATGCCCTCCAGTTGTATCTTCCTGGTCAAAGACGTGCGCGCGAGCGCCGACGGATCGGCCATGTACATCCGCGACTTCCCCCTCGCGCCGAAGGGCAGCTACTTCTTCAACACGGCGACGAATAAGAACTTCAACTCTGCCGAGCTTGACGCCGCGGAATCGCGCACGTGGGTCTTCGACGACATGCTGATCGGCACCAGCAAGACGAGAGTCACGGCCTTCGTTCCGGCTTCCTCCTGACGAGGCCGAGGTGACCAACCGGCACTGCCCGGCGCGCGGGTGTGATAGAAACTCCGCGCCGACAGTCGACACTGCCGCCAGCCCGCGGCGCGCGCCTCGTGAACGAGGCCGGGGCGCGCCTGGACGGCCTCGTGCCCCTGGGCGCTCAGTCCTCCATGTGGGCCAGGGTCGCGCGGTCCGCCTTGACGGGGATCGTGAGGGCCAGTCCGACGCCGAGGATCAGCATGATGCCGAGGATGCCCCAGTAGGTGTAGTCCTCGCCGGCGGGCGTCATACGCTTGCCAAGCATGAGGAAGAGGCTGTACATGGCGGGTGCCATGAAGGACACGGCGCGGCCGGTCGTCGCGTAGAGGCCGAAGACCTCGCCCTCGCGGCCTGCGGGGATGATGCGCGACAGGAAGGAACGCGCCGCGGACTGCGTGGGGCCGACGAAGACGCAGAGGACCAGGCCGAGGCTCCAGAACACGGCGGGTCCGCGGGCGTGCAGGAAGAAGACGCCGAAGCCGGCGACGACCATGGCGGACAGCGACAGGATGATGACCTTCTTCGGACCGATCTTGTCGTCGACCCATCCGAAGGCCACGGTCGCGAGGCCGGCGACGATGTTCGCGGCGATCGCGAAGATCATGACCTGTCCGGCGGTGAAACCGAAGGCGGTCTTGGCCAGCACCGCACCGAAAGTGAAGACGCCGGCGAGGCCGTCGCGGAAGACGGCGGAGGCGATGAGGAAGAAGAGGGTGTGCGGGGCCTCGTTCTTGAGGGTGCGCACGGTGCGCCACAGGAGCTTGTAGGAGTCGAGGATGGACTCGTCGTCGCCGCCGGTATGGACCTTCTTGGGCATCGGCGGGTGGAGGATGACGGGGATCGCGAAGCCGCCGAACCACAGGGCAGCGATCACCATGGAGATTCGGATGGGCAGGTACTCGTCCGTGGGCACGCCCAGCAGGTTCACGCCGATGAGGCCGACGTAGAGGATGAGCAGCAAGACGATGCCGCCGATGTAGCCGGCCGCCCAGCCGAAGCCGGAAATCTTACCGCGGTCCTCCTTCTCGCCCAGGTGGTTCAGCATCGCGTTGTAGTTCACCGAGGCGAACTCGAAGAACACGTTACCCAGGCCGAGCAGCGCAATACCCAGCATGAGGGCACCCCGGGGACCGAGGACCGATTCGGGGTGCACGAAGTACATGGCGAGCATGCAGACGACGACCGCGCCCGTGAACCATCCGAGCCAGACTCCGCCCCGGCCTCGTCGATCGGCGCGCTGGCCGGTGATGGGGGCGAGCAGGGCGATGAACAGGCCCGCGATCGTCATGCCGTTGCTGAGCCAGGTCGAGGCCGTGCCCGAGTCGGTGAAGACGCCGTCGCTGGTCAGGTAGGTCGTGAACACGAAGGTCGTGGCGACCGCGTTGAATGCGGCGCTACCCCAGTCCCAGGCCGCCCATTCGACGACTTGGCGCGTGATCACGGGGTGGCGGGCGGCGGGCGTTGTGCTCATGGGATCGGGCTCCTTCGATGGGGAGTGCTCGGCGGCGCGTGTGCGTCCAGGGTGAAACTACCACGTTTCGTAGCTCACTTACTCCTCGGGCCGCCCCCGGGACGAGGCCGGGGAACCGCCAGCGCGTCCTGACCACATGTCATATGATGTCTACATGGCAGAGATGTCCGTTAACACGCACCCCGATGTAGCACCTCCTTATCTCTACATTCCCGTTTGGCTAGACGAGGAAGGACTCGTCCAGATATCGATTGCAGATGGGGCTCAGAAGGAGAAGATTCTTCTCGCATACACAGCACTCGACAGGCTCCTTGACGCACTCGGCGATAAGCAGCCGTGGGCCGCCATCCCAACTGCCCAGCTCTCGACAATCAAGGAAGAAACTGGCTACACGCACCTCGTCGTCGATTATTACGTCAGCGACATCGTAAGGAAGATGAGTGAGTATGAAGGGTGACCTGAAGGTCAGCACCGACGATTTTCTCGCCGAACTCAAGCAAACCTACACAATTGCGGCGTCAGGATTGGATCGCTTGGCTCCCACCATGCCACAGGAAATCGACGCCGGAATCGCAGAATTCATCATTACAGATATGCTTGGTGCACTTTCAACGGACGCCAGCACTCTAACACTCATGCTTGGTGACACACGAGATTCCCTCGAGGCATTAATTTCATCTTTTGAGCAAAACGAAGCGGACACTGCTGCAGCATTCGATAATATCAATAAGCAGGCACAGTCATGACCGATCAAGCATCAATCGATACCCGAATTTACGGCAACCCCGAGGACATTCGCGCAGCGGCTGACAAGTTGTACACAATCTACGAGTACCTCTATGAACTCTCAGATCAGTTTAGGAGTAGGCTACGGACGAACTTTTACGCCTGGGATGGAGAAGCTGCGCATAGTTATGACGATGCCGCCGTCAGCATGGGGGCCAAAGTACAACAACTTACAGACCGCTTTTACTCCGCATACGAGTCACTCCGCGCTTACGCTCAACAACTCGATTATCACTATCGCGACATGCAATCGATTCGCGAGCAAGCCGAATACGCCAGCCTGGCCATTTTCAATGACTACGACATATTGCCCCCAGATCCCATTCCAGAACCAACCCTGGGAAAGTGTTATGCAGAATCTCCCTACGGCACCCCACCTACAATTGGCCCACAAATAGGAAGCCCCGACGGAAAGTTCTCACACAATGAACAAATTGAGCTTTATCAAAAGCTCGAAAAAAGAGTTCAGGATGTACGAGACGATCTCGAGCAATGGGTAATCAAACATGTGCGCTCAGTTCAAGAGGAGTGCGCTTTATTAATTTTTGCTCGTAAAGTCGGTGATGGAGCATTAAAATATGCGCGCGACCCCTGGCAAATTCCTTCCTGACGCCACCGCAACATCATGGGATGTCTCGACAAATTCATACGCATCACTCGTTGACACACTTGCAGCATCAGAAATGATCGAACCTAGTGCCGCAAAGCCGGTGCCGGCAGCAATAACCGAAGCTTCCGTCACACGCCTTGCATCTGCTAGCGATGACACTGTGGCACGAATGCGTGGCATTGGCTCAGCACTTTCAAAATCAGCAACCGCCATTGGTGTCGCACATCTTGGATACGAGGTGGTCACATCAGACACACCCGCTCAAACAGCCATCACAGGTTCTGCAAGTTTGGCCTTAGGAACCATCGCCGGAGCCGTGGCATCGAATACGGTCGCAGGCGCATTGGACGGCGCGATTGGCGGCCCAGCGGCCGCTGCTGTTGGCGCAGCCGCTGGAGCCGTAGCAGGCCTCGCAGCAGGCATCATCACTGCAGCTGGAGGTGACACACTTTACGAAGAGATTCCACTTGAATATCGTGAAAGAGCTGACGCCTTTGTCACGCATCTCCCCTACTACATGTTTGGAGCGGCATGGTAAAGTCGGCTCATTTGCAAAGCTTGTCCGAGGCGGACGAACAACTCAATACAGCTGGCCGTCCATTTACACCAATCCTATTGCTGGTTGCATGCACCGCCTTGAGCATTTTTCTGTGCTTTATTATGCCAGCGGGTATTGCTGTTTTATTCGCTGTCTACCTGTCACTTGCCACGCTTGGCGTTGTCTACATCGGAGTAGAGCGCATCATACGTCGCCACCGGGGAACTTCGCTCCATGTCGAGCATGGCACAGTGACGTTGTATCCGGACACAACGGCCATTCGCTTTTCTTTTGCATGCATCATCATGATGATGGCATGGGGACCCGCTTCCGTTGCGTTCTATCTCGTTCGGCCAGAAAGCGTTATTAGCATCATTATCGGCTTTTGCTTCTCCTTCCTTGCCTACACGCTATTCGTCACCACCAAATATCGCCCCTCGCGCATCCACCGGTCGCCGCTGATCACGCTCGGTCCCGATCACCTGTCGATTCAGCCCCTCCTGCACGACAACCCGACACGCATCCGTTGGGATCGAAACCCCCAGATTGAGGGATTCGAGCTTTTCGTCGCCAACAAGGAGTCACATCAGTTGATGCACGTATCCACCCGAGACTCCGAGGATGCGCTCATTTTCGACATGAAGGGGATGCCCATCTGCTACTGGCAACTCGCGCGTCTCATCAACCACTTTGTCGCCCATCCAGAGGATCGAGCAACCCTCGGGACACCGCAGGGGCCGCAGCTCGTCGCCGACATCCTGACGGCAGGCTAGGCGCATGCTCCCCCTGACGCTCATCCGCCGCCCCCTCACCCCAGCACAAGCCGACGCCATCATGCGACGAGCATGGGTCGTCCCCGCGTGCTTCTACGCCATCGGTGTCGCGACAGCACTTGTCCTCGTCGCACTCATCACGCTCGTTTCCCCCGCCCTCGGCCTGCGTTGCAGCCTTGCCATCGTCTGCATTCTCCTCGTCGCCTTCACTCCAGCCGCCGTTGCCTACGCGCGCGCGCCCAGACGCCCGCCACGGGTCACTGCCACCACGACGCGCCAAGAGGAACGCATGATCACCGAGCTGCTGATCACCGGGGACAAAGCCTTCTCTCAGAGGCGCCTCGCCGGCTTCACATGGGGAGTGAGCGGCATTTTGATCTGCCTCATTCCACTCGCATTTTCCTCGAGTACCAAGAGCGGTTTCCTCATATCGCTCTGGGCGTGCATCCTTATCGTTTCCCTTCTCGTGAAGCAGACGTATCTGTATTTTCCACAACCGCGCGACGTCAAAGCACAGGAGCTCCTTCTCGTCCCCTCGGGTTTCGCCTTCGCCGAGAAAGACATTCTTCCTCGGCTCAAAACGGCGGCCTGGAGTGATGTGACCGGCGTGGGAGAGACCGTCAAGGGCTTGACCCCCATCCACTGGACCTCGGACGGCGAAGACGGCGTCACGTGGCTGCGTTTGAAGGACCCAGGGCTCTCCTACGTCGCCTTCGAGCGACTTATTGACTATTTCGCCTCCAACCCCAAGCGGCGGCGCGTTCTCGGCACCGAGACCGGCGTCGACGTGGTGCGCGCGCTCCTGCGAGGGCAGGACCCGGACGCCTGAGACGCGGGTCCGTCGCTGGAAGGATCCCGCAACGAGGCTGGAAAAGCCCGCACGTTAGTCGCTTCCATGCCATATGCTGGGATGTCACCCAGGAAGGAGCAGACGATGGAGCAAAGCCCGATGATGAGCGTTCCCGTTGCAGGCGGTCGTCAAATGGAACCCCTCAACTGGTATTTCATTGCGGCAGCTTGCCCCGTCGCTGTGGCCGCCTTGTTTTTCTGGCTCTTCATAATTGAGGGTGTGGGGGTGGTATGCGGGGTTGGGCGTGTCGTGGCCGGGTAGAGGTCGAGGTCTTCCGATGATGGGGGTTGCGACACCGTCCATCTGAAAGACCTCGACATGTCCAATGCTACCTTTGATCGCCCTGATCTGAGCGCCTTCACGGGCCTGGATGACCTAGGACTGGAAGTGATGGGTCAACGTGTAGGAGACGATCGGACCGTCTTGGCCTGCAAGGTAGTGGGTGAGGATCGGTGGTGCCGACAGTGTGGGGGTGAGGGCGTCGTACGTGACACGGTGGTCAGGCGCTTGGCTCACGTACCCTACGGGTGGCACCCCACCATGTTGCACGTGAGCGTGCGCCGCTACCGCTGCCCAGAGTGTGCTCACGTGTGGCGTCAAAACATGAGTGCAGCGGCCGACCCGCGTGCGAAGCTCTCGCGTGCGGCGGTGCGCTGGGCGCTGGTGGGCCTGGTGGTCCATCATCTGACGGTGGCGCGCGTCGCCGACGTATTGGCCGTGTCGTGGAACACTGCCAATACCGCGATCTTAGGTGAAGGCCAGCGCATGCTCATCGATGATCCTGATCGTTTCGAGGGGGTGCGTGTCATTGGCGTGGATGAACACGTGTGGCGACACACCCCATACGGGGACAAATACGTCACCGTCATCTTGGACTTGACTCCTATACGTGACCGTCGTGGTCCCTCCCGGCTCCTGGATATGATTCCGGGCCGATCCAAGCGGGTTTCAAAACCTGGCTGGCCTCCCAGCCCGACACCTGGCGCGAGCGCATTGAGATCGTCGCGATGGATGGATTCACCGGCTTTAAGAGCGCCGCCGCCGAAGAGCTCCCAGACGCGAGGGCGGTCATGGATCCTTTCCACGTTGTGCGCCTGGCCGGTGATGCTCTCGATGAGTGCCGCAGGCGCATTCAGCAAGAACTTCACCATCGGCGCGGGCGGGCCACGGATCCCCTGTACAAGGCTCGCAGGATGTTACACACCAGATCTTGCCTGCTCACGCCACGCCAGCAGCACCAGATCCTCGACCTGTTCGCCAGCGATTGCCACGTCGCCCTCGAAGTCACATGGAGCGTCTACCAGAACATCATCGACGCCTACCGCGCACCCGACACGGACGTGGGTAAGGCCCTGATGGAAGCCGAAATCAACACCCTGACCTCCACGCGTGTACCGAGGGGGCTGACCGAGCTCATCACGCTGGGCAGAACGCTCAAACGCCGAGCCGGGGACATCCTCGCCTACTTCGACCACCCCCACACCTCCAATGGCCCTACCGAAGCGATCAACGGCCGCCTCGAACACCTACGCGGCTCCGCCCTCGGATTCCGAAACCTCACCCACTACATCACCCGAGCACTCCTCGAAACAGGAGGATTCAGACCCCAACTACACCCTCAATTATGAAGAGCCGCATTACCGACGAGATGCTCGAAAGCGCTCCATTTGCTCCCGATGTGCTCGCGGAGTTCGCGTCCTTCGTTGGGGATACGCCCCTCGTCGGCCACTACGTCGGCTTTGACATCAACTTCCTCTACGATTCCTTCGACCGCTACCTGGACCGGCCGTTCTCCAACGACTACATCGACACCCTGCGCGTCGCACGCAAGCTGCACCCCGAGATGCCTCACCACCGCCTGGCAGACCTCGTCGACCTTTTCAGCATCACCCACAACGACGCGCACCGAGCCATGGGCGATGTCGAGGCAACCGCCGAGTGCTTCGCGCGCCTGAAGGATGAAGCCCTCGAGCGTTACGGCAGCGAAGGGGAGTTCCAAAAAGCGTTCCAGTCGGGCGGCAGCCACCCCGTTAAGGCCGCCGACATTCAGGGCGACGCTCAGAAAATCGACGAGGACAGTCCGATCTTCGGGTGCGCCTGCGTCTTCACGGGCAAGCTCGAAAAATTCACGCGCGCCGAAGCCATGCAGATCGTCGCTGACCTCGGCGGCATCAACCAGGACGGCGTCGCCAAGACGACTCGCTATCTGATCCTCGGCAACAACGACTACTGTGCGAGCATCAAAGACGGCAAGAGCAACAAACAGAAAAAGGCCGAAAAGTGGGCTCTCAAGGGCACGGGAATCGAAATTCTCCCCGAGAGCGTCTTCTACGACATGCTCGGTGAGGAACTCCTGAGGGGACACTGGGGAACCTTGAACGTATGACCGTGCCCCGACCTCGTCGATACGAGCCGGGGCACAGTGCGTCAGATGCGTACCCTCACGCGGAGGGTGGGATGTTCAGGCTCCGCGTCGGCGAGCTGTCACTGCCAGCGCGCCCAGCAGGCCCAGCATGCCGGCGCCAGTGAGGACGCCAGTCATGTCGGCACCCGTGCGAGCCAGCTGCTTCGGCGCGGGAGTCGACGGAGTGGGCGGTGTGGCCGGGGGAGTGGACGAGCTCGGCGT
>CAKMQM010000270.1:0-5661 GCA_927911615.1 uncultured Xylanimonas sp. | reverse complement strand
GTCGCCACGATCGCGCAGTCGCCCAGGGCCGCCTCGAGGATCGAGGTGGGCAGGCCCTCGGGGTACATGGACGGGTAGACGAACACGTCGGAGCGCCGATACAGGCTCATGACGGCGGGGAAGTCGAGCTTGCCCAGGAAGGACACGGCGGGGTCGCCTCCGTAGCGCTCGTGAAGCTCGTCCTCGATGGGACCAGAGCCGGCGACGGCGAGGCGCAGAGGTACGTCGGGGAGTTCGGCGCGCAGGCGTGCGAAGGCGTCGAGGAGTGCGACGATGCCCTTCTCAGCGATGAGGCGGCCTGCGTAGGAGATGACGATCTCGGAGTCGGCACCGCCGCGCGGCCACTCGCGCTCGTAGCGGTCGTCAGCGACGGCCGTATCCTCTGGGGTGACCGCGTTGTACCATACGCCCGAGGCCTCGATCCCGAAGTGGCGCAGCCACTTGTTGCAGTTGCGCGACACCCCGTAGTAGGAGGTCACGTGCTTCTTGACGAAGTGCGTGAGGCCGTGCTCGTAAATGCCTCCGAAGAAGTCCAGCACCGGGTTACCCACGCTCATGTGCGCGGTGCCGTGCTCGATGAGTGCGACGGGTCGGCCCAGGCGATGTGCGAGGCGTGCGCCGAGCAGGCTGGTGAGGTGGAAGCGCGTGTTGACGATGTAGAAGTCGGCGTTCTCTGCTTCCACCGCAGCCATCGTCTCCTTGAAGCGCTCGTCGCGCTTGAAGAAGGGGTAGCGCTGCTTGAAGAGGCCCTTGGTGGGCAGGCGGTAGATGCGCAGGCCGTCCTTGTTCTCGAAACGAGGCAGGGACTCGTCGTGCAGTGACGTGACGATGAACAGGTCGTAGCCCAGGGCGCGCAGCTGCTCGCTCAAGCGATCCTGGTAGCGCTCGATCCCGCCCAGGTAGGGCAGGAAGAACTCCATGAAGATGCCGACCTTGACGGGGGAGTGGGGGCGATCAGTCATTGACGGGCTCCGTTTCGTTGGTCGCGCGAGGGGCGGGGATGAGCATGAAGACGACGAAGAGGGTTGCGAGCAGCCCCATGGTGGCGGCATAAGCGAGCGAGGCGCCCATCATGGCGTGGGACTTCGTGAGCATCGGCGCGATCAGATAGGCGGTCCCGCCGGCCACCGCGTAGGCGACCAGGACCGCGCGCAGTCGGCGCATCGTTGCGAGCGCGTAGTAGAGGATGACGCCGGCGGCGTTGAGTGCGCCCGCAAGGACGAGCACCATGAGCTCGCCGACGTAGCCCGACACGTCCGTGCCGAATACGAGGGTGAGGAGAGGTGCGCCGATCACGTAGGTGACCGCGGCGACGACGACGAACGCTGCTGCGGTCGTCAGCAGGCCCTTGCGTACGATCGATAGGAACTCCTCGCGCTTGCCCTCCGCCCACCGCAGCGCCATGCGGGTAAGCAGTGGACGGAACACGAACAGCGACAGCATGTTGATCGCGACCGCCGGCATGTAGATGATCGCGAAGACGCCCAGCTCCTCATCGCCGAGGCTCGCGTGGATCGCAAAGCGTGGCGCGTTCGCCAGGTACTGGTTGAGGAACGCAGCGATGAACAGGGGCAGGCACTCCCACAGGATCCCGGTGATGCCTCGGAGATTGAATGAGGGGAGAAGCGGGAAGACGCCGCGCGCGGGCAGCCCGTAGGCCACCACGAGCACCACGCAGGTGACCACGAAGGTAATGATCGTGGACACGAGGAGGTCCTGGGTGTACCAGTAGAGTCCCGACCACAGGAACGTTGTCGTGAAAATGCGCGCGAAGCAGGCCTTGCCCGCGATGTCGAGGCGACCCGAGCGCTGGAACTCCGAGTAATACACGTCCTCGAAGGCGTCGAAGATGCGCAGGAGAGCCATCGCCGCGATGACCGTGAATGCGGGGTAGGGGTCTTTCGTCGACGCAGTCCACGAGTGGTAGGCGATGAGACCCACCATGACCATGCAGGTCAGCAGGCGCGTCGACAGGTAGGTGCCGAAGTCGAAGCGGCGACGCACGTCCGTCACGTGGAAGGTGCGCACCTCGTACAGGCCGACGGTCTGGTACTGCTGGCCGATCGCCAGCGCGAGGGTGAACAGTCCATACTGGGCGCGTGCAAAGGAATCTGTGGCACCCGAGCGCATGATCGCCACGCCCATGATGACGATGGCGAGGCTCGACATGAGGGAGGCCGCCGTGTTCCACAGGTAGTCGCGCCCGAGCTGGCCGCGTGACTCGAGGGCCTCCTCCGTGGCCTCGACCTGCGCGTCGCCGGAGTCGGGTGGCATGGACGAGGCCGTGGTGTCCTTCTCGCTCACGCGCCGGCCTCCTCGACGGCCTCGGGCCCCGGATCGTTGGGTCCAAAAACGATGTGGAAGGGCTCGTGGGTGACCCGATCCTCGGGGTCCGGAATGCGCATGTAATCCCCGTAGCCGCGCGTGAGCACGACGTCGTAAGCGGCCGGGATGCGCACCGTGATGTCCTCGAACGGAACGGAGCGGGCCGGGAAGAGCTCGGCCTCGGAGGCGCTCCAGCGGCGAGGATCGCGCGTCGAAAAATCACCGAACAGGATTGAGCCGTCGGCTGCCTTCTGCGGATTCTCGCGACCCTTGAGGGCGGCGCGCAGCCAGCGACGGTACAGCGAGGCCTCGTTGACGCGCAGCGCCCGCATGCCCCAGTGGGCGCAGGCCATCGCCGCGGAGGCCAGCTGGCGCGCGGGCGTGGGCAGGCCCGTCGGCGGGTTGGGGATGGAGCGCAGGAACATGAGGCGCGCCCAGAGCCAGGTGCCGCGCGACTGGGCGCGGAAGCGGCCGGGGTCGTCCGCGATCTCATCCAAGACAAACAGATCCACGCCGATCGGCATGCGGAACGAGCGGTCCTTCGCGACCTTCGAGACGAACTCCGAGCCCTTCAGGCCCAGGACGCCGAAGCTGATCGGGTAGTCGGGGTGAGTGGCGGGGGAAGCGATGAAGAACTCGTCCCTGAGGAGGGCCGGAGCCTCGGCGATGAAACGTTCGTAATCCGCCCGGGGCATGCACACGTCCCCGTCGTCGTCCCAGGGAATGAAGCCCTGGTGGCGCACAGCCCCGATCGCAGTGCCGCCGTAGGCGACGTAACGAATATCCAGGAGTGTGCAGACGCGATCGATTTCTGCCAGGCACCGCTTGGTCACGCGCTGAATGGCTGCCAGGGTTGCGGGGTCTGCTGCGCTCATCAGTTCTCCGATCGTTTCAGGGCCGTGAGGCTTACAGGCTGTCGGCGTAGGGGCCGAAGTCGATGACCGCGGCCTCGTGGTTGTAGCGCTGCTCCGGGGGAGGCAGCTGCATGTAGTCGCCGTATCCGCGGCGCAGCAGGGCGTCATACTCGTTCTGGATCATCACCGTGATGTCCTCGAAAGGAACGTCGCGGGTGGGGAAGAACTCCTCCTCACGCACGATCCAGTTCTGCGGGTCGCGCATCGTGAAGTCGGCGTACACGCCCGTGCCCGTGCCCTCGTATCGGCGAACCGCGCGCTCCCACCGAGCCTGCAGGCTCGCCGGCGTCGCGCGTACCGCCTTCAGGCCCAGGTGCGCGAGGGTCGTCGCCGAGAAAATCAGGGCCTTCTTCCAGGTGGGCGTGTTGATCAGGTGGGGACGAGGCGTGCCCTGGAGGAACAGCAGGCGACCCCACAGCCACGACTGGCGCGACATCTCCTGGAAGGCCTTCTCGTCGGCCGGAATCTCATCGAGGGGCAGGATGTCCAGGAAGAAGGGCATCCGGTACTTCGAGTCCTTGTCCGCCTCGGGGATCAACAGGGTCCCCGGCATGACCATCTTCGTGAACATGAAGGGGAAATCGTCGCGCGTGCGGGTGTTATCCAGGCGGAAACGCTCATCCATCAGGGCGGGAGCCTCCGCCAGGAAGCGCTCGTAGTCGGCGCGCGTCATCATCACGTCGATGTCGTCATCCCAGGGGATGAACCCACCGTGGCGGATCGCGCCGATCGCGGTGCCGCCGTAGATCGCGTAGGACACCCCGATCTGCCGGCACACCCGGTCCAACTCGGCCAGGATCAGCGTCAGCAGCTTCTGGACCTTACGCAGGTCGGCGTCGGGCGTCGTCATCAGTCCTCCGAATATGGCAGAGCGGGTGGGCGCGTGCGCGCCCACCCGCCATTGTCTCACGCCTGGGAGCTCGTGACCTTCTCCGTTCGCTTGGGAAGCAGGTCACCCCAGTTGGAGGTGGCCGCCAGGACCGTGCCCACGAGGATCACGACGCAGCACACAACCTGGGTGGCCGTGGGCACCGTGCCCTGCAGGACGAGAGCGAAGATGATCGCCCACGCCGAGTAGGAAATGTTCAGGGCCATGCCTCGCGAGGCGCCGATGGCCGACAAAGCCTTGTAGTAGAAGAGGTACGAGGCCGTGCCCGCCAGGCCGGCCAGGGCCACCACGCCCGCGGACAGGTGGGCCAGCGAGTGGAGCGTGAAGCCAAAGACGCCGGCGATGGGCGCAACGATGAACAGGTACACGACCGCCGAGGTCGTCTCGCGGATCTGGAGGGCCACCTCGTTATCCACGGCCTCGTCGCGCATGCCCCACGTGAGGATGACGGCCTCGGATCCCCAGCCGATCACGCACGCCAGCGCGCCGACGACGCCCAGGATCGCGTTGCCGCCCTCGATCGGCTCCGACGTCGCAGACCAGCCGGTCGCGACGATCGCGCCAAGCGCGACCAGGAGGGCCACGATCTGGCGGGGGGCCATCCGCTCCTTCAAGAGAATGAAGGCCAGCAGGGTGCCCAGCGCCGGGTAGAACGTCGAAATAATCGCGGTGAGGCCGGGGCCGATGTTGTCGATCGCGATCAGGTAGCCGCTCATGCCGATTGGGCCGCCCAGGAGCGCCGCCACGATCACCGACTTACCCGGGCGGGTGCGCAGCGCCGTAATGGTGTCCTTCAGTCGTCCACGAACCGCCATGTACACGAGCAGAATCACGGCGCACGCGACGTCGTGCAGGACCGCGCCGGCCAGCGCCGACTGGCCGAAGTCGGCAAATGGGATCATGGCCAGTGCGATCGCCAGCACGACCGTGTCGAGGCCCCACAGGACGCCCGAGAAGATGCCGTAACGCTTGCCTCCGTGCTGAGTTTTCATGCCAGTTCACCTTCCGTCGAGATCTGAGTGCTTGAGGCTGCCTCGTAGGCTGCGAGCAGGGAATCGAGCGTGCGTGTCGCGTGCGAGTAGTACGTGTAGAGCCACTCGCCGACGTCGTCCCCCTCGGCCTCCTTCACGAGGCCCACACGTACCAGCACCAGCCGGCGAAGACCTCGTAGGCGAAGAAGTGGCGCTCCTCGGCTTCGCTGGGCGCGTGACCCAGGTAGTACTCGAGGGCGGCGGCCGCGCGCTCGCGGGTCATCTCCGCCGTGCACACGGTCATCGTGCCGAAGTCGGCGGCCATGTCCGACATGCCCGCGTACTCCCAGTCGATGAGGCTGATCTTTCCGTCCTTGTCCACCAGGAAGTTCGGCGGGAAGAAGTCGTTGTGCGAGGGGACTTTATCGAAGCCGTCCGTGTCCGCGAAGGTCTTCAGCCGCAGGACCTTGTCGCGCAGCTCAAAGTATCCGGGGACGTCGATGGGGCCAAAGGCCTTGAGGAGGCCCTCGTAGCGCAAGCCCTCGGTGACAAAGTCGAAGGA
>CAKMQM010000269.1:0-7345 GCA_927911615.1 uncultured Xylanimonas sp. | reverse complement strand
GCAGCGCTTCCTGGGGGTGGATCGTTCCCAGACTGCCGTCTTCGGCGATGCCGGTAATGACCTGTCGATGATGAGCGAGGGGGACCTGTCCTTCGCGATGGCCAACGCTTCCGCGGACGTCATCGAGGCCGCGCGCTTCGTCGCCCCCTCAAACAACGAGGCCGGGGTCGCCCAGGTGCTGCGCACTCTCCTCGGGTAAGTATGTTGCGCGAGATACAGGAGTAGTGAGATGAGTACGTCTTCCCCTCAGCAGCCTGAGCAACAGCCTTCGGGACCCTACGCGCCCGCACAGCCCACGCCTCAGGGATATGCGGCGGTTTCGCAGGGATATACTCCGGGCTATGCGCCCGTGACTCAGAAGGTGAATCGAGCGTCGATCATCTTAGGCGTTGTCGGGTGGGCCCTCATTGGCCTGACGATACTGGTCATGTGGCTTGCTATCCGAGCCAGCGCATCCGACCCCGACCCGAGTGGCAAGGAGGCGATCGGATTCTTGCCGCTCTTTGCGCTGATGTTTATCGGCCCGGTGAACCTCGCCGGCGGTGTTATCGGGATTGTTGGGGCAGTGGGGAAGCCGAAGACGCGGAAGCTCAACTGGCTGGGAATCCTCCTGAACGCAAGCCCATACGTCGTCTTCACCGCCTTCATGATCGTTCTAATGTTGTTCAAGTAGGTCACTGAAGCGTCGGATGGAGATAGTGATGAATGATCACAGCGGGCCCGCACCTGCGCCCAACAAGCGAGTGTTGCGAACGATGGGCAGGCTGTCCTTGTTCTGCGCACTCGCGGGACTTGCCGTGATCATCGGGGGTTTCGTCGTCCTGTCGACCTCGGTTTTTGACGAGATGAGCGCCAGCGCTAACCTCGTCATTCCCGGCGAGTTTGCGGTTATGAGCGACGGCGAGTTTGTCCGTTCCCTCCTGCCCGTAGCCGGCGCGGCGGGGATCATTCATCTGGCGGGTGTCATCGCCGGGTTCGTGGGGCGAAAGCACGCCGAGGAGCGTGTGGAGCTCGGGCGCTGCGCGCTGGGAGTGGGCGTGAATGCTTTCTTCCTTGGCTGCGCCGGCATCATCCCTGCCGCGGGTCTTGCTGACGACCCGGTTGGCCTCGTTGTCCTTCTCGCTGTGTGTGGCGGTGCGGTCCTGTTTGGGTGCTTCTCCCTGTTTGAGCGTTTCTTTAGCAGCGCGGGCGCGAGATCTGTTGGGGTGGGGGTCGCAGGCTTGCTGACGATGGGTGAAGCGTTGCTTATCGGTCTGTTCGCGGTCCTCAAGGGTTTCGCTACGACAGAGGAGCCGTTCTTGCCCGGCCTCACTGTCATCATTGTCTGCCTCTACGTGGGCGTCCCGGTGGGCATTGCCCAGCTGACTGGCTTGATCAAGGGAATACGGGCGCGTCGGAATGCCGACAGTGAGTCTGAGCGGGCACTCGCCACGTGGGGAATAGTCCTGAATGTGCCCCTGTGCTGGTGCGTTCTCTTCCTCCCCCTGGTGGTTCTTGCCGCAAT
This sequence comes from uncultured Xylanimonas sp., assembly GCA_927911615.1. GTDB lineage: Bacteria > Actinomycetota > Actinomycetes > Actinomycetales > Actinomycetaceae > Pauljensenia. Next base: position 5,841 of record CAKMQM010000269.1, on the reverse strand, counting down.
CTCGTAGAGCGCTATCCCCAGCTCGTTCCTCCTTGCGTTAACACCCTCCCTCCATTAATCTCAATTCTTGAAATACTTTTGGAGGGAGGGGCATGGAGGCTCCGGATCGTGAACGTGGCGGGGTACAGCCGTATCCCGCCACGCCCCGCAAAAGGTGGACGCCCCTCAGATGTGGTGCCGGTGCCTGGATTGTCACCGCGATCTCCATCACCGCTGTGATCATCGTCGAGATAGTCGTCCTGTTCCACCCAGACTTCCATCAGGTTGACGCCATCGTCTACAACCGTGTCATTGCGATGATCGGCGGCGGCCTCACCACTTGTCTGAGTCTCACCGGCCTCGTCATCGCCAGGGCAGAGCTGGGTGAATCAGATGTGTCGAGCGAACAGCGCAGCGCGAGCCTGTGCGGAGTGGTCCTGTGCCTGAGTCCCGTCCTCGTTATTGTCGGGGCCTACAGCGTGCTGGGACCAGGCGTCGCCGAGTGGCTATTCGGATGGAAATAACACCTTTCCGCGACGAAGGAGGCGACCGATGAGTGCGTCGAATGATGTTTGTGCGCAAAGTGCCGCGGCGCAGCCTGTGACCTACCCTCAGTTCGTGGCCAACATCGCTCCCGGAGGCGACGTTCATGACGGACGTCCGCCCGTGCGCAGGCGCGTTACGTGGGTGCTGTCGCTGGTGGCTGGCCTTGGTGGTTGGGTCGTGGTCCTCCTGAGCATCGTCCTCACGGTCATCTATTTCATCGAAACAGCAAACTCGGACGACATGGCGGTCAAATACGGACTCGGCGGTGGCTTGATCTGGATATTCTCCCTGTTAGCCCTTTTCGTCATCAATGTCCTCGGGGGGATCTTCGGTCTCATCGAGTTGTTGCGGTGCAACAACTTTCAGGAAGTGAGAAGAGCGTGTTACGTCCTCCTGCTCAACGCGTTGCCGTGGATCATCCTCGGGGTGCTGTACTGGGTGTACATGTCTGACTAAGAGAGTCGCTCCGAGGCCTTGTGACTGTCGATGTGTGGCGTGAACATATGCTCGTTTAGGATTGTGATCGCAGCCCGCATGGGCGCACTGATCAACACGTGAAGGACCGACCGTGACAACCCCGAACCCGTACCTCCCGGACTCGCATCCCGCTCCGGGGTATCCTCCGGAGAACGCGACTCCCACTCAATGGGGCGCGCAGCCTATGAACGGTGCGATGGGCCAGGGGTATGTGCCTGCCGCACAGCCCGGCTATCCGGGCCAGGAACCCGTGCCTCGCGCGAAGAAGAGGCGGAGCATCGGCGGTATCATCCTGCTCGTCTTCGGTGCAGTCATCGTCATGGCGTCGATTGCTGGCTGTCTCGCGATTGATCTTATCCCCGGAGACCATGGGGATAGCGGGGACGGGCTCGCCTGGGCCGGCGTTGCACTTCTTCTGTACGTGGTCCCCTTCGGCCTGATGTTGATGGTCTCTGGCCTCATCCTCGTGTTTGCGGCCCGGAGCCGCTCACGGTGACCCCATCCGGTGGGTACTCAGACGTAACGAACAACGAGTGAAGGACCGATGATGACAATGCCTCATTCTCCCGGTTCCGGGATGCCCGGCACCCCCGGAAACGCGCCGGCCTACCCCGGAAATACACCGGTCTACCCCGGTGCCGTGCCGGGCAACCCCTACGGCGACATGCAGCCGGCACCGCAGCTTGCGGCTCCTCCCAGCCATGGCCTCGTCGTGGCCTCCAAATGCCTCGGAGTCATTGGGATCATCCTCTGCGCTATCGGGTTGTTCGCAGGAGTGGTTTCCGTACTTGCCTCGGCAGACGACTCCGTTGAGTGGACTCTTGCTCCGATCAGCTTCATTCTCGTCGTCGCGATGTTCTACATCCTGGGTGGGATTATGAACATCATCGGCCTTGTCCTTGGCAAGACCGGGCGCAAGCGGGCGCAGGATCCGCGTCAAGCGAAGGCGTGCATGGTGGGGATTTGGCTGAATGCAGCCCCGATGCTTGTGTTTCTGGTTGCCGAGATCCTGGGCGTCATCTGGATGATGGGGACTAGCCTATAGCGGATGCCTCTGTCCCATTGCCCTCGACGAATGAAGGACTACCTGTGACGACTCCATATTCGACCGGTCCCGGCTTGAACGGGTATCCGGCCCAGGCTCCCCAGCAGCCCGCCGCTCCTGGAAGCAGCCGAGGCAAAGCCCTAGGGGCAGCGTGTCGCGGATTCGGTATCACCGGACTCGTTGTCTTTGCGCTGGTCATCCTCGGGACGCTGGTGTACGTGCTGATTCCGAGGGGTGAGCACGGGCTGGACCTGGCTCCGATCGCCTTCATCTTCACGGCCGGATTCTTCTCCATCCCCGTCATCGCGGTGAACATTATTGGCCTGGTTCTCGGCTTCGTTGCGCTCAAGCAGACGAAGAACCCCTCCGAGCGCGGCTACATCGCCCGAGGCCTGCTCATGAATGCTGCGCCGCTCGCGGTTGTTGGCCTCGTCGTTCTTCTGATCCTCTTGATCTACGGGTTCTTCTACCTCATCTCGTTGTTCTAGGACCTTCCGGACCCGACGACCTCTGCTCCCACACCATCAACCTCCCAAGGAACACCAGTGACCACACCAATTCACCAGGCCCCGGACCCGAATACTTCCCCCGGATACGGCGGCCAGCAAGTGCCCAATCCTCCACAGGCCGAGGGCCTGCCGCAGGAAGCCACGCAGCCCGCAATGCAGCAGAATTGGGGGCAGATGCCCGTGGATACCGGGATGCAAGCGGGCTCTGCGCAGGCTGGGCCCGCGGCCTACGGCCCGGCGGTTTCGGCTCGGTCTCATCGGTCGTATATGCCGGCGGGTATCTTGTTTGGAATTGGCTTGCTGCTTACGATTGTGCCCTTCATAGCCACGCTATTCCTTGGCCGTGCTACCAACGGCTTCCAACACAATAGCGATACTCTATTTTCGTTCTTAGGGCAGTTGTTCTACGCCCTGCCCATCGGCATCATCCTGATCCTGGTCTCTGGCATCGTGGCAATCTTGGTTGCTGTGATGAACTCTTCGTCGAAGAGCTGATCCCGAGAGACGAAAGACCCCCGCGTCGAACCGTCAAACGGCGGCTACGCGGGGTCTTTTCTGTCCTACTTGGCGTGGTAGCGGGGGCTGGTGCCCAGGTGGATGGGCACGCCGGCGTCGGTGTTGCTGATGACGCTTTCGTCGGCCCCGCGGTAGGTGTACGAGTCGTCGAATGCGATGTCGCGGGGTTTTACGAGGCCGTCGATGTATTGGCGTACTTCCTCGGTGGTGGGGCCCTTGCGTCGAGCTGGGTCCATGAGCGGGTTTTCGTCCGGGTACTGCGAGGGGTCGGTGTTGATCATGGCGCCGGGATCAACGGCTCCGTATCCGATGTAGGTGTTCCATCCGTTCTGATCGGTCCGAGCTGTCTTGGTGAGTAGTTGGAGGAGTTGGTTGCTGGTGGCATTGGGCCACTTCTGCTTGGCCAGGGCAAGAAAACCAGCAACCAGCGGTGCGGAGTTCGACGTGCCCTCCGCGCTGATATTGGTCTTGGTTCCGTAATCGTGGGCGACGACGGGGCCTCCGACGGCCGCAACTGTCACACCTGAACCCCATGACGAGTAGGAGGCTACCTTGCCGGTGGTGTCGATGGCGCTGACACCCACGACCCCAGACCACTTCGAATAGCTGTCGAGTGTCTCGTCTTTTCCTTCGTTGCCCACGGACGTGACGATGATGACGCCTTGGGCGTTGGCTCGGGCGATCGCCCACTTCGTCGCGTCTGTCGAGTCCCTGTCGGTTGACGAAATACTGATGATCTGCGCGCCGTCGCTGATAGCGCGGTTGATCAGTGAAGCGGGGTCTTCAATGGCGATACCGTTGCGGATTGTGCAGTCACTGCCGGATTGATCGTCCTGGAGTGAAAAGCTGGTTCGATACGACAGTAGTGTCGCCTCGGGTGCTGCTCCGTAGGCCTTGGAGACCAGAAGCGAAGCCAGTGCTGTGCCATGGCTCTTGGAAAAGGGACCCGATGTGACGGTGCACGGTGTTTTGTCGATGACGGTGGCGCCTGCCAGTTCGGGTGCGCTGGTGTCGACCTCGCCGTCGATGAGGGCGATGGTCACGCCCTTGCCGGTGTAGCCCTTGGCGCGCGCCTGATCGAGATGGTAGTAGGCGAAGTGAGGCTGCTCGGCCGCCGTGATCGGGTCGGCGGCGTGAGCGGGAGCGGCGGGCAGGGCGATGGCCCCGGCCGCCAGGGCCAGGGTCATCGTACACGCTCCCGCGAGGCGTAGCCGCCGGTGTCTCGTGGCGTTAGTCGTCATTTGGCGTGGTAGCGGGGGCTGGTGCCCAGGTGGATTGGCACGCCGGCGTCGGTGTTGCTGATGACGCTTTCGTCGGCTCCGCGGTAGGTGTACGAGTCGTCGAAGGCGATGTCGCGGGGGTTCACGAGGCCGTCCATGTACTGCTGGATTTCGTCCGTGGAGGGACCCTTGTGCATGGTGGGGTCCATCAACGGGTTCTCGTCGGGGTACTGGGACGGATCGGTGTTCATCATGGCGCCGAGGTCAGCAACCCCGTATCCCGTGTACTTGTTCCAGCGGCCCTCGTTGTTCAACGCCGTCTTGGTAAGCAGCTGAAGGAGTTGATTGCTGGTAGCGTTGGGCCACTTCTGTTTGGCCAGGGCCAGGAAACCTGCGATGAGGGGCGTGGAGTACGATGTGCCGTCTGCGGCAGCTTTATTGCCTGTTTCATAGTTGCGGACGATGATAGGGCCACCCACTGCTGCCGTGGTGGTTCCCTGCCCCCACGAGGAGTAGTCAGCTACCTTGCCGGTGGTATCGATGGCGCCGACGCCGACGACGCCGGACCACTTGGAATAGCCGTTGTTAGTCTCATCTTTCGCGTCATTACCCATGGGGGAGACGACGATGACGCCGCGGGCATTGGCGCGGGCGATCGCCCACTTGGTTGCGTCGTCGAAGTTTTTCGTCGGACGAGGAGATGCTGATGATCTGAGCCCCGTCGCTAATGGCGCGATTGATGAGAGAGGTGGGGTCTTCGATCGGGTTACCGTTGCGGAAGGTGCACTCGTTCCCGGACTCATCGCCATCGTCAGCGAGACTGGTTCGGTAGGTCAGGAGTGTTGCGTCGGGGGCGACGCCGTACGTTTCGGAGACCAGGAGCGAGGCAATGGCTGTCCCGTGTGTCTTGGAGAAGGGACTTGAGGTGACGGTACACGGGCTCTTGTCGATGATGGTGGCTCCGGCCAGCTCGGGTACGGTGGTGTCGACCTCGCCGTCGATGAGTGCGATGGTGACGCCCTTGCCGGTGTAGCCCTTGGCCCGGGCCTGATCGAGATGATAGTAGGCGAAGTAGGACTGGTCGGCCGCCGTGATGGGATCGGCCGCGTGAGCGGGCACGGCGGGCAGGACGATGGCCCCGGCCGCCAGGGCCAGGGTCATCGCACACGCACCCGCAAGGCGCAGCAGTCGAGGGAGACCGGGAGCGGAGTTCGTGGTCACCATTGGCGGGGATCCCATCCGTCGTCCTTCGGGGAGGCGGGCTTCAGGTCCTTGTCCGAGCCGTAGGTCTGGGACATCGGATTGACGTAGCCGGGGGGCAGTGCATCGTCCTCGTCGTCCTCGAACTTGAAGGCCGTGTACTTGCGCCGCTTGCCCTTCTTGTCGTCCTTGCCGCCACCGGCACCCGCGCCTGCTCCGGCGCCCATGAAGCCGCCCATTCCGGGCCGCCCGGCCGCGCCGGCACCGCCAGCGGCGCTGCCGCCGCCCGTCTTTCCGGCAGCGCCAGCAGCTCCGCCCACACCGTTCGTGCCCGTGAGGCCGGTCGTTC
>CAKMQM010000268.1:0-3280 GCA_927911615.1 uncultured Xylanimonas sp. | reverse complement strand
ACGTTCATCGACGGCGCCGTGACCTTCACGAGCGCCGACCGGTCAGCCCGACCTCGACCGTCCCCTACATGGGCTTCTACGGCTCCTGGGGCGCGCCTGCCGTCTTCGATGGCAAGTGGTACGACGGCACGACGAGCACCGCACACGCATGCTCCTCTACGCTCATGAACCCCTCGACCGAGGTGCCCCTGGGCGCCCTGAACCCGCTCGCCGGACAGGAAATCGACGACGTGCGCGCGGTCGACCCCGCGTACTTCATCATGTCCCGCTCCGCGCTGCCCGAGGCCCCCTCTCGCATCCTGCCGCGCACCTGCCTGCTGCGTAACTCCCCGAAGGTGACCTACACCTACACGAACGAGGCCGGCGAGGTGGTGCGCGAATACACCTTCGAGCGCGCCCGCAAGTCCCTGTTCAACTACCACGCCAGCAAGGTTGAGCCCATCGAAAGCCAGGAAGGCAATAACCCGGTCTTTGACGGCTTCGACAAGGATGGCAAGGAGCTGCCCGCAGGCCGCTACAAGCTGACGATTGACGCGGCCTCGGTCGCGCCCTCGAGCGTTGCCTCGCAGCTGACCTGGGACTTCACCCTGGACACCCAGGCGCCCGTCATCTCCAACCTGGCCGTGACCGGCGAGGGTGACGAGCGCGTCGTGTCCTTCGACGTCACCGACAACTCGCCGCTGGCCGGCATCGCCTTCTCCGAGTCCCCGACCTCGCGTCGCTACTACGACGAGAAGGAGGCCGTGGGCGCAAACCGCCAGGCCGACGGCACTTACGCCAAGCACTACGAGATCAAGTGGGCCGACCTCATCGACCGCGCGGACTCCTCGGATCCGGCGACCGCCTACCTGTTCGCCTGGGACTGGGGCAAGAACCAGGCGCGCCAGGTGATCCGCTTCAGCACGATCCCGATGACCTCCCTGACCCTCACCCCGCAGGACTCTGAGGTCGTCGCGGGCGAGACGGTCACGCTGAGCCCCTCGTACGAGCCGGCGAACGCGAACGTCACCGACCTCGTGTGGACGTCCTCGAACGAGGCCGTGGCCACCGTGAACGAAAACGGTGAGGTCCGCGCCCTGGCCGCCGGCGAGGCGACGATCACCGCGACCGACGCGTCCCAGCCGACCCTGTCGGCCAGCGCCCAGATCCGCGTGCGCACCATCTCCGAGGATGCGGGCATCGAGCTCGCGGACACCCAGGTGAGCGTCAAGGTGGGCGAGACCGCCCCCGTGAAGGCATACCTGGCGCCCTCGCTGAAGGACCGCGCGGTGACGTGGAGCGTGGAGCCGGCCGACCTGGCCACGGTCGCCGCCGACACGGACACGCGCAAGGCGACCCTGACCGCCGGTGATCACGCGGGCTCCGGAACGCTGACCGCCACCGTCACCACCGAGGCTGGCGCTACTAAGAGCGCGTCCATCCCGGTTACGGTGCGCGCCGCTGACGCCGACGACTTCGAGATCGACGAGGCCGGCGTCCTCGTGAAGTACAAGGGCTCGGCCACCGAGGTCACCCTGCCCGACACCGTGACCTCCATCGGCGAGCGCGCCTTCGCGAGCTCCACCGTGGAGTCCGTGACGATCCCCGCCTCGGTGCGCTCGATCGGCCTGGAGGCCTTCATCTACAGCTCGCTGAAGAAGATCACCTTCGTCGACGACGAGGCCCACCCAGCCCAGCTGACCAAGATCGCCGACCGCGCGTTCGCGAACACGAGCCTCGAGGCCATCGAGCTGCCGCGGTCCGTGGTGACGATCGGCGCGGAGGTCTTCGACTTCAACTCGGCGCTCACGACGATCAAGCTGGGCCCCAACGTCGCTGCCGACTCAGTAACCTCGGGCTACGCTGAGATCACCGCGCTGACCAGCGTCGAGGTCGATCCCGCGAACCCGAACTACGAGAGCGTGGACGGAGTCCTGTATGCCAAGGACCACTCGCGCCTGATCCTGTACCCGGCCGCCAAGAATCCCGGCGGCGCCTACACGGTCCTGGACGGAGTTGCGACGATCGCGCCCAAGGCCTTCCAGAAGGCTGGCATCACCTCCGTGACCCTGCCCGACAGCCTGCGCGAGATCAAGGACGAGGCCTTCCGCCTCTCCGCGCTCACCGCGGTCACCCTGCCCGAGAAGTTCGAGACGGTCGGCACCTGCGCCTTCTGCTCCGCCGACAAGCTCGCGAGCATCGACCTGGGCGGCACGATCTCCCTGGGTGGCAGCGCGTTTGAGTCCACGAGCGCCAAGAACGGAGTCAACTTCCGACCTGAGCTCGGCCGCCTGACCACGATCGGTGACTTCGCCTTCAGTCGCACGGCGCAGTCCTCGGTGTCCCTGCCGGACTCCGTGACCAGGGTCGGCGAGCAGGCCTTCTCGGAGAGTACGGCCCTGACCTCGTTCCACATCGGAGCGGGCGTCACCTCCTTCGCCGAGACCGCCCTGTACAACGACCGCAAGATCGCGACGCTGACCGTTGCGGATGGTAACCCGGTGTACTCGGCCGAGCACAACGTCCTGTACCGCAAGGCGGACGACGGCCTGCACCTGATGCTGTCCCCGGCCGCCAACACGCTCACCGACTACACGGTGCGCGCGGGCACGGTCGAGATCGGCGCGACGGCATTCGCCAACAACAAGACGCTCACCCGTGTCGTCCTGCCCGAGGGCCTCAAGGTTATCGGCGACGACGCCTTCGCGGGTACCACGGCCCTCACCGAGCTCGTCATCCCCGAGTCGGTCGAGCGCTCGAGCGGCGTCACCGGAAACTCCCTGGAACTCGTCGAGTACGGCTCCAAGGTGACCTCGATCCGCATGGAAGGCAGCTGGGTTCCCATGCCTCGTCGCATTGTCGTACGCGGCGGCGTGGACGGCTCCTTCGTGTACGACGGTCGCCCGACGAACGGACGCCGCCAGAGCGCCTACTTCGGCGAGGGTATGACCCGTGTGTCCTTCGGCGTGGACGTCCCGCGCGTCCTCGTCCTGCCCTCCACGCTCACCCGACTCGACCTCGAGCCGGAGCTGAGCGACGAGAAGAAGGACGACACCCACGTGTACGTCGCCGCGGCCGAGGGTGAGCCGGCGTGGAACGTCGCCAAGGACGCCCTCGAGGCGGCGGGCATCGACGCCTCACACCTGCACACGTTCACGGCTGCGTCGATGACCCTGTCCGGGGCTGGCATTGCCGAGGCCGGGGGAGCGTACACGTACACGGGCGAGGTCGCGCGTCGGTCGACGTGACGGCTGAGGTTGCCGGTGGCATCGCCGGCACGCAGCAGGTGCGCGCCGTGCAG
>CAKMQM010000267.1:0-3749 GCA_927911615.1 uncultured Xylanimonas sp. | reverse complement strand
TTCACCCTGGTGACCCCCGAAGGGGAAGCCCCCCGTCGATCTGAAGATCGTGGGTCGCCACCACGTCGCGAACGCGCTGGCAGCAGCCGGCCGGTGCGCTCACCCTCGGGGTTGGTCTTGGAGACCGTGGCTACTGTCCTCTCACGCGCTCGTGCGCTGAGCCCGCACCGCATGGACGTGCACGAGCTGCGCGTTGAAGGAACAGACCTGACGCTCATCGATGACTCATACAATGCGAACCTGGATTCGATGCGTGCGGGCATCGCTGCCCTCGCTTCGATTGGTCGCGACAGTCAGCGCATCGCCGTTCTCGGTGAGATGCTCGAGCTGGGCGAGGACTCCCAGTCGCTTCATCAGCAGGTGGGCGCGTTGATCGCCGATGCGGGAGTCGACACACTCATTGGTCTCGGCACAGATGCCCACTACTATCTAGAGGGAGCCCCCGACGTGCCCAATCGCGAGGTTGCCGCGGATCCGCAGGATGCCGCGCGGCTCGCCTTGGAACACGCCGAGGACGGCGCAGTCGTCCTCGTCAAGGGTTCTTTCGGTTCGCAATCGTGGCAGGTGGCTGACATCCTGCGGGAGAAGGGAACGACCCGGTGATTGGACTTATTGCCGCGTTTATTATCGCGATGGCCCTGTCCGTGACGGGCACGCCAATCCTCATCCGTTTCCTGGTCATGCACCAGTACGGACAGTTCATCCGCCAGGACGGGCCGACCCAGCACCTCACCAAGCGCGGCACGCCCACGATGGGTGGCGTCGTCATCATCCTCGCGACGGTCGTCGCATGGCTGATTGGCTCTCTTGTCGCCGGTGCTGGGCCGTCGTGGTCCGGCTTGCTGCTGATCTTCCTGTTCGTCGGCCTGGGCGTCATCGGCCTCCTCGACGACGGCATCAAGATCATGCGTCAGCGTTCTCTCGGCCTGCACCCCTCCGGCAAGATCATCGGACAGGTCGCCGTGGCCTCGCTCTTTGCCCTGGGCACGCTCATTAAGCCCAACGAGTTCGGTGAGTACCCGGGCACCCTCGCGATTTCTTTCGCTCGTCCCACTGCCCTGACCCTGGGCTTTGCGGGCCTCGGACTGGGTATCGTCCTGTACCTCATCTGGACCAACCTCATCGTGACGGCCTGGTCGAACGCGACGAACCTGACGGACGGCCTCGACGGTTTGGCTGCGGGCGTCTCGATCTTTGTCTTTGGCGCGTACACGTTCATCACCTACTTCCAGCGCATCCAAGCGTGCACGCAGCTCGGCGCGAACCAGTCGAACTGCTACTCGACACGCGACCCGCTCGACCTGGCGATCTTCTGTGCCGCACTGATCGGTGCCCTCGCGGGCTTCCTGTGGTGGAATGCTTCGCCGGCTCAGATCTTCATGGGTGACACGGGTGCCCTCGCTCTCGGTGGAGCTGTCGCGGGCCTGTCGATCCTCACCCAGACGCAGCTGCTCGCCATCGTCGTCGGCGGCCTCTTCGTCGCCGTCGTCCTCTCCGACGTCATCCAGATCGGCGTCTTTAAGCTGACCGGCAAGCGCGTCTTCCGCATGGCGCCGCTGCACCACCACTTCGAGCTGCTCGGGTGGAAGGAAGTGACGATCGTGATCCGCTTCTGGCTGATCGCCGCGATCATCGCGGTGGCCGGCGCGGGCATCTTCTACGCGGAGTGGGTGTCCCTTCGATGAGTCGTTTCGCTGCTGTCGTCGGCTGGGGCAAGTCCGGGCAGGGCGCTGCTGGTGCGCTGCTCGCGCGCGACTGGCAGGTGCGTGCCTTCGACGCGCGCGGGGGACAGTCCCTGTTCTTCGATGACGTCGCCGGTATCGATGTTCACGTCGACGATAACCCTGAGACCCTTGCACAAGCGATCCTCGAGGCCAGCCCCGACCTCGTCGTCGTATCTCCCGGTATTCCCGCACACCACCCGGTCTTCTCGGCCTGCGAGGCCGCCGGCATCGAGGTGTGGGGCGAGGTGGAACTCGCCTGGCGTCTGCAGGAGGAAGGCCCGCATGCGGTCGCCCGTGGCTGGTCGTGACTGGCACGAACGGCAAGACGACGACGGTCGGCATGCTCGGTGAGATCCTGCGCTGCGCGGGCGCCAGGGCCGAGGAGGTCGGCAATATCGGTACGCCGATTACGCGGGCGATTGACTCCGACGCCGAGGTGTTTGCGGTGGAGCTGTCCAGCTTCCAGCTGCACACGGCGCGGACGGTCTCGCCCCTGGCGTCGATCTGCCTGAACGTGGATGCCGATCATCTGGACTGGCACGGCTCCGTGGAGGCGTACGCGGCCGATAAGGCGCGCGTCTACGAGAACACGATCCGCGCCTGCGTCTACCCCGCGTCCGATCGACGCGTGGAGCAGATGGTGGAAAACGCCGACGTCGTTGAGGGGGCTCGCGCGATCGGGCTGACCCTCGGCTCACCGAGCGTCTCTCAGTTCGGCATCGTCGAGGGCCTGCTGGTTGACCGTGCATTCGTGGAGGATCGCGCGCGTCACGCTACCGCCCTCGCGCACATTTCTGACTTGGCGGGGGCATACGGCCCCCACCCGTCCGCCGCGGTCGTGTCGGACGCCCTGGCTGCCGCGGCCCTCGCCCGCGCCTACGGCGTTGAGCCCGAGGCAGTCGAGGCGGGTCTGCGCGCGTTCCGGCCGGCCGGACACCGTCGCGCGATTATCGCCCACGCCGCGGACCTGACCTGGGTGGACGATTCGAAGGCGACGAATGCGCACGCGGCGCGCGCCTCTCTCGCCGGACTTCCGCCGCGCAGCGCGATCTGGATCGTCGGTGGCGACGCGAAGGGACAGGACTTCACGGAACTGATCCGCCAGGTCGAGCCGACGCTGCGCGGTGTCGTCGTTATCGGCGAGGAGCGCGCGCCTCTCGTGGAAGCGCTGCAGGCCGTGCACCGGACGTTCCTCGCGTCGAGGTCGACGGTCACGAGGACTGGATGTTCTCGGTTGTCAACGAGGCCGTGGCGCTGTCCATGCCGGGCGACACCGTCGTGCTCGCCCCGGCCTGCGCGTCATGGGATCAGTTCGATAACTACGGCCAGCGCGGTGACGCATTCGCCGATGCTGTGTCGCGCCTGGCAGCCCAGTGGGGGAGCGCCGGTGGCGACGAATAAGCGCGGCTGGCACATCCCGACGGTCACCCTGCCTCGTATCCGTTTCGGGTCGGGCCAGGAACGCAAGGACGACCCGGCGACGACGTACTACCTCGTGATTCTGCCGGCTCTTCTGCTGTCGGTGTTCGGCCTCATCATGGGCTTCTCCGCGCAGACCGTGACCGCGATCGCGCAGGGGGAGAACCCCTACACGGCGTACGCTCGACCGCTCATCATCATTCTTGTGTCGCTCGTGATCGCGACGATTGTCCTTCTCGTGCCACAGCGGTGGCTCATGAACCTGGCTCCCGTCATGTTCGTGGGCGCGCTCGGCTTCCAGTCCCTGGTCCTCAGCCCTCTGGGACGCTCGGAGGGCGGTAACGCGAACTGGGTGAAGGTGGGCCCGATCATGGCCCAGCCCTCAGAGTTCCTCAAGCTTGCGCTCATTGTCTTCTTGGGTTTCATGGTCTCGAAGTCGGCGTCCAAGCGCGGTGATTGGAAGGCGATGAGTCTGGCCGTCGGCCTGCCGATCCTGACGGCGCTCGGCGCGGTCATGCTGGGTCGAGACATGGGCACCGCGATGGTCGTGGCTGTTGGTGCGCTGGGAGCGATGTGGGTGGCCGGTCTGCCTAAACGCTGGTTCGG
>CAKMQM010000266.1:0-6075 GCA_927911615.1 uncultured Xylanimonas sp. | reverse complement strand
GCCTCGTCCGACTGCGCGAGGAACGCGCCGCCCAGGTGTCGCGCAACCGCCTGCTCGTCGCCGGCGTAGCCCTGATCGTCGCTGCGATCGTCGGCACGATCTTGAACGCGACGGGCACCCTGGACTGGCGAGACATGGGGGCGATCATCGCGATCGTTTCCGGTATCACCCTCGTGTGGAGCCAGAGCCGCAACGTGAGTTCCTGGCGGTCCGTGCGCTTCATCGGGGCCGTCTTCGGCGGTATCGTGCTGCTCAGCCTCGGCGTCGTCATGGTGGCCTCGCGTGATAACCCGCCCATCATCCTGCTGCGCGGCGGCCTCATCGGGGCCGCCCTGGTCGCGGGCGTGCTCTTCGCCCTCGTCCCCATGTGGCTGCGCACGACGAAGGACCTGTCCCAGGCTCAGGCGCAGCGCGTGCGCGAATCCGAGCGCGCCGATATCGCCGCCCACCTGCACGACTCCGTGCTCCAGGCCCTCACCCTCATCCGCGCCTCCGCCGAGGACCCCGCTCGCGTGCGCGCCATCGCCCTCACCGAGGAACGCGAGCTGCGTGCCTGGCTCTACACGGGACACGCGCAGGCCGCCGACTCCCTCGACGCCGCCGTCACCGAGGCGGTCGTGGGCGTCGAAAGCCGCTACGGTGTGCCCATCAGCGTGGTTGTCGTCGGCGACATGCGCCCGGGCCCCGGCGAGCTCGCACTCGTCGCGGCACTCGCCGAGGCCTGCCAAAACGCCGTGCGCCACGCGCCCCGCCGTCTCCGTCTACGTCGAAGTACGCCCCCAGGCCGTGGAGGCCTTCATCAAAGACAGCGGCGAGGGCTTCGACCCCGCCTCGATCGCGGCCGACCGCCACGGCGTGCGCGACTCCATCGTCGGACGCATGGGCAGGACCGGGGGCAACGCCACGATCAGGCGTCTCGCCCGCGGAACCGAAGTTGCTCTGAGCGTGCCGCGCTCGGATATCCTGGAAGAAACAGCGCCCAACGGGAGGACACAGTGACCATCCGCATCCTCGTCATCGACGACCATCCCATGGTTCGGGCAGGCGTGCGCGCCGAGCTCGAAAACTCCGGGGCCGACCTGGAGGTCGTCGGCGACGCCTCCGACGTCGAGGGCGCCATCGCGGCCTGCCGCGCGCTCACCCCGGACGTGGCCCTCCTCGACGTGCACCTGCCCGGCGGAAACGGCGGAGGTGGGGCCGAAGTGGCCAGCACGTGCCGCGACATCGAGGGCCTGCACTTCCTGGCGCTGTCCGTCTCGGACGCCGCCGAGGACGTCGTCCAGGTCATCCGTGCCGGTGCCCGCGGATACGTCACCAAGTCGATCTCCACCCCCGACCTCGTCGAGGCCATCGGCCGCGTCGCCGCCGGGGACGCCGCCTTCAGTCCGCGGCTGGCCGGCTTTGTGCTCGATGCCTTCGGGACCGGCGAAGTCTCCACGACCGACAGCGAGCTGGACCTGCTGTCCGCGCGCGAGCAGGAGGTCATGCGCCTCATCGCCCGCGGCTACACGTACAAGGAAGTCGCCCACGACCTGTTCATCTCCATCAAGACCGTCGAAACCCACGTGAGTTCGGTCCTGCGCAAGCTCCAGCTCTCCAACCGCAACGAGCTGACGCGCTGGGCGATGCAGCGACACATCGTGTGAGGTCGGACCCCTTTCGCGTTCCCCATCCGGAGCGCGCGGCCCATGCGTGCCTACAATGGAATCCCGAGAGCGTGACAGCGCCTGACCGCCCCGCACGGACGGCCCCTTTATTTCCGCGACCTCGGAGGATGCATGCACCGCATCGGTTTTGATAGTGATCAGTACGTCGAGATGCAGTCTCGACACATTGCCCAGCGACGAAGCGAATTCGGCGGGAAGCTGTATTTGGAATTCGGCGGCAAGCTGATCGACGACATGCACGCCTCGCGTGTTCTGCCCGGTTTTACGCCCGACAACAAGGTGCGTATGCTGCGCGAACTGGCCGACGAAGTCGAGATCATCGTCGCCGTTAATGCCAAGGATTTCGCGCGCCGCAAGGTCCGCGCAGACATGGGAACCACCTACGACGACGAGGTTCTGCGCCAGATCGACGAGTTCCGTGAGCGCGGCCTGTACGTCGGTTCCGTCGTCATCACGCAGTGGACGGACGACAACAAGGCCGCTGCCGAGGTGAAGGAACGCTTCGAGAAGCTCGGCATCCGCGTCTACCGCCACTTCCCGATCCCCGGCTACCCCTCGGACGTCGAGCGCATCGTCTCGGACGAGGGCTACGGCGCCAACGAGTACGTGGAGACCAGCCGCAACCTCGTCGTTGTGACGGCTCCCGGACCGGGCTCCGGCAAGATGGCGACCTGCCTGTCGCAGCTGTACCACGACCACAAGCGCGGGATCGAGTCGGGGTACGCGAAGTGGGAGACCTTCCCGATCTGGAACATTGCGCTGGATCACCCGGTCAACATCGCCTACGAGGCGGCCACCGCCGACCTCGACGACGTCAACATGATTGACCCCTTCCACCTGGAGGCCTACGGGATCAAGACGGTCAACTACAACCGCGACGTCGAAATCTTCCCGGTCCTGAACCGCCTCTTCGAGAAGATCCTCGGATCCTCCCCGTACAAGAGCCCCACGGACATGGGCGTCAACATGGCGGGCCACTGCATCGTCGACGACGAGGCCTGCAGGGAAGCCTCGCGCCAGGAGATCATTCGCCGCTACTACAAGGCCCTCGTGACCGAGAAGAAGGAAATGAGCGAGCCCGTGCAGTCGGCGCGCATCTCCCTGCTGATGAGCCGCGTGGGCGTGGGCCGCATGGACCGCCCGGTCGTGCGGCCGGCCCTCGAGCTGGCCGAAGCCACGGGCGAGCCGGCCGCCGCGATCGAGCTGCCCGACGGCCAGATCGTCACGGGCAAGACATCAGCGCTGCTGGGCTGCTCCTCGGCGATGCTCCTCAACGCCCTCAAGAAGCTCGCAGGCCTGCCGGACGAGGTCCAGCTCCTCGCCCCGGAGTCGATCGAGCCGATCCAGCGCCTCAAGACCCGCGACCTGGGATCGCGCAACCCGCGCCTGCACACCGACGAGGTCCTCATCGCACTCGCGGTGTCCGCCAACGGCGACGACAACGCGCGCCGCGCCCTGGACAAGCTGAGCTCGCTGCGCGGCTGCGACGTGCACGAGTCGGTCATCCTGGGTCCCGTGGACGAGGGCATCTTCCGCTCGCTCGGCATCCAGGTGACGACGGAGCCGGTGTACGCGACGAAGTCGCTGTACCGCAAGAAGTAATCGCTTCGACGAGGCCGGGGTTTCCATCGCGTATGAGCGCGGGGAGGCCCCGGCCTCGTCGCGAACCGCCTTTCGTGGTTGGTGCCACCCGGGGCGGGGGTCGCAGGTGAGGGTGGGGCGGTTTACCCTTGGAGGCGATGAGTGACTCGACTTCTTTGCCTGACCTTGGTTTCCTGATCGGCCCCGACGGGGGTTTCCAGGACGACTACGTGCCGCCGGAGGTGCCCGCCTTTGACGTGGAGGACGCCTTGGGTTCCGACGCGTGGCCGGAGATCGCCGTGCCGGGTGGGGCATCGGGTGCGCCGTCGGCATGGGAGCCTCCCGCGTCCTCGGGTGGTTTTTCGTCCGGCTGGGAGCGACCCTCGCGCCCGGGCGTGGACCCAGAGTCGCTGACGCGCGGCCTCAACGATCGCCAGCGCGAGGCCGTCACTCATGCGGGCTCGCCGCTGCTGATCCTGGCGGGCGCGGGCTCCGGCAAGACTCGCGTCCTCACGCACCGCATCGCCTACCTGCTGGCCACGGGCCGCGCGCGGCTGGCGAAATCCTGGCGATCACCTTCACGAACAAGGCGGCGGCCGAGATGCGCGAGCGCGCAGGCGCGCTCGTGGGTGACGACGCGCGTCGCATGTGGGTGTCGACCTTCCACTCGGCGTGCGTGCGCCTGCTGCGCTACGAACACGAGGCGGCCGGGCTGTCCTCGTCCTTCACGATCTACGATGCCCAGGATTCCCAGCGCCTCATCCAGATGGTCCTCAAGGCCATGGACGTGGACATTAAGCGCTTCACGCCAAAGATGGTCGCAGCGCGCATTTCGGACGCGAAGAACGAGCTGATCGGCCCGGCGCGCTACGCGGAGACGGCGGGCAAGGACCCGGTCTCGCGCATCGTCGCGGACGCCTACGTCGAGTACGACAAGCGCATGCGCGCCTCGAACGCGCTGGACTTCGACGACCTCATCATGCGCACGGTCGACCTGCTGCGCGAGAACCCGCTGATCGCAGAGCACTACCATAGGCGCTTCCGCCACATCCTCGTGGACGAATACCAGGACACGAACCACGCGCAGTACGTCCTCGTGCGCGCCCTCGTGGGGGATGGCAAGGACGGCGTGGAGCCCGCCGAGCTGACGGTCGTGGGCGACTCCGACCAGTCGATTTACGCCTTCCGAGGCGCCACGATCCGCAACATCGAGGAGTTCGAGCGCGACTTCACTGGTGCGCGCACGATCCTGCTCGAGCAGAACTACCGCTCGACGCAGAACATCCTGTCGGCCGCGAACGCGGTCATCGCCCGCAACACGGGGCGCCGTGCGAAGAACCTGTGGACGGCCTCGGGCGACGGCGTGCTCATTACGCTGGACGCCGCCGATTCCGAGCACGACGAGGCCCGCTTCGTCGTTGGCGAGATCGACCGCCTCGCGGACTCCGGCGTCGAGTGGGGCGACATTGCGGTCTTCTACCGCACGAATGCGCAGTCCCGCGCGCTGGAGGAACTCCTCGTGCGCCAGGGCATTCCGTACCGCGTCGTCGGCGGCACCCGCTTCTACGAGCGCCGCGAAATCAAGGACGCCTTGGCGTACCTGCAGGTCATCTCCAACCCTGACGACACTGTCGCGGCCCGCCGCGTCCTCAACGTTCCCAAACGAGGCATCGGAGCGAAGGCCGAAGAGGCGATCGCCGCGCATGCCGCCCACTACGGCATCTCGTTTGGCGCCGCCCTGCGTCACCTGTGGCTGCGTGCCGGGTGCCCGCGGGTGAGGGCGAGGGGATCGACGTCGACGCGCTCGCGCGTTCCGCGTCCCCGGACGAGGCCTCGGCTGATTCTTCGGCTCCTGTTTCCTCGGATGGAGCGGCGGGGGAGAACCCCGCTGCTCGCGAGGCTGCGGATGAGAGCGCGGCTGCGGCCCCGGCCTCGTCCCCTGCCGAGAGTGCTCCCGAGACTGCTCCCGAGGTCCTCGGGATCACCCCGCGTGCCGCGAAGTCGGCGGCCGCCTTCTGGGGGCTCATCGAAACCCTGCGCGCCGCGGAGGCACGGGGTGCATCGCAGGCCGACATCCTCGAGGAGGTCCTGGATCGCACCGGCTACCTGGCTGAACTGCGCCGCAGTGAGGACCCGCAGGACGCCTCGCGCGTGGAAACCTCGCGGAACTGCACTCGGTCGCGGGAGCCTTCGCGGCCGACGCTCCCGGCGGAACCCTCGCGGACTTCCTCGAGCGCGTCGCCCTCGTTGCCGACTCGGACCAGGTTCCCGCGGAGGGTGAGCGCGGCGGGCAGGTCACTCTCATGACCGTGCACACCGCGAAGGGCCTCGAATTCCCGGTCGTGTTCGTCACCGGCATGGAGGACGGCACCTTCCCGCACCAGCGCAGCCTCGGCGACGAGAGCGAGCTGGAGGAGGAGCGCCGCCTCGCGTACGTGGCCATCACGCGTGCGCGCGAACGCCTGTACCTGACGCGCGCGGCCGTGCGCAGCGCCTGGGGGACTCCGCAGGAGATGCCGCCCTCGCGGTTCCTCGACGACATCCCCGCCGAGCTGCTCGACGTGCGCCGTGCGGCCACGTCGGGGGAGCGCATGCGAGCGTCCTACGGCGGCTCCTACGGCTCCGGATCGTACGGCGCGGGTTCCTACGGGCGCTCCCGTCGCTCCGAGGGGCGCGACCCGTGGGGCGATACCGACACGGGTGCCTTTGGCTCCGGCCGTGGCGGCGCCTCCGCCCAGCCCGCCGGCGTGCGCAAGGTGACTCGCATGGGGGTCGCTCCTGCGGCCAAGCCCGCCGAGGATAAGCCGGT
The DNA here is from genome assembly GCA_927911615.1 of uncultured Xylanimonas sp. Classification (GTDB taxonomy): domain Bacteria; phylum Actinomycetota; class Actinomycetes; order Actinomycetales; family Actinomycetaceae; genus Pauljensenia. The sequence goes on along the minus strand of CAKMQM010000266.1, from coordinate 18 downwards.
GCTCTCCCTCAAGGTCGG
>CAKMQM010000265.1:0-6301 GCA_927911615.1 uncultured Xylanimonas sp. | reverse complement strand
ACCTCGCCCGCACAAGCCAGAGATTTATGTTTTTTGCCGCAGCGAGCGGCACTCTCATGGGAGCACTCAGTGTCCTGTGGCAAAAGGACTTCAACCTGGCGGACGCGCACAAGTACGGGGCCGAAAACGATCGAAGAAAATCGTCATTGAAGCAGCCCAGTGGGTGGATCCCAGGAAGGAAAAATCCGAGTATCGCAGACGCGATCCGTTTCCTCGAAAAGACTTCCCCTTTTCGTTGGTGACAAGCTCACTCCGGAGTTCGGTGGTGGTCTCCAGCACCACCTGCGCGACTTTTCCCACCATCCCTCGCCCGTGGGGCTCGTGTGCGCCATCCTCATGCAATTCACCGGCAAAGGGTTTGGAACCGCGACGGATGGGAGCTTCGCGATCTTTGACTTGCCTGCCGAGGCTCTGAAGGATGAAAGGCTATACGGCAAGAATGTCGAGGAAAAGTTCCTCTTTGGAACCCTCAAGTGGGTGCTCCACCTCATCAGCGACATGGCGGGCTCGAGCTCGACCCCCGGCGCGGGCACGGGCATTCCTGGCCCGATTCTCTCCTTCCTCAAGGAGGCCTCGGCCCTGCCATTCTTCCGGGACATGACTATCGCGCACGAGGACAAGGTCGCCACCTTCTCGCAGTGGGTGTCGAAGGCATTCAACGGTACGCTCCTGAAGGACCAGGACCGGAAACCCCCTGCGCTTTGATCTGCGGACTGAGGTTGGCATGGGGAGTCAGGTCCTCACGCAGGTTCCCGCCGTCCTCGCCAACGAGTGTATTGTCCGTGGCTTCTACACGATCACGCGTCTTCATCGATGAACTTAGGCGTTCGGATGTGTCCAGCGTCAAGGACTTGGGGCGCATTAATCCCTCGCGATTCCTGCCTCTCAATAGCCGGGCGCTGACGCGTATGCTGACGGTCGCCTCCGGTTCCTTCGTGGTCATCAATACCTCTATCGCAGCTGTGCGTGCGGCGGTCGAGGGGGCTGCGAGTGGCGGGGTGGGAGCAGTCCCGCTTTTCTTCATGCGCCTCAACTATGTCGGGATCGGACGTTTTGCTTTCGCCCTATGGGCCGACAGGTCCTACATCTACGAGGATGTCGAACACTGGTGGGAGCGGTGTCAGGCGAGCAAGATGGGCACGGATGTGGCCGTGCATGCGCCCATGGGTGAGGAGGTTCAGCGTGTCGTCGAGTCGCTACGCATGCTGTGGCTCGAGGACGACTGTCGCCGCGAGAAGAACGACAAACAGCGTGAGCGCAAAGAAGTGCTGATCGGCGCTTGGGTGCGCAGGCAGCGTATCGCACACGACGAGAGCCAGGGGGAGTACTTCCTTGACGCCGCCGATGCTTACCGCGAGTTGGAGGCGGCGTGCGCAGGGGAGGATGGGGAACTCGTTCGCCTGGCCATTGCCCAGCAATTGCTCGCGTTCCGCCCCTACGCCATGGAAAAGAAACTCTCCCTCTCCCAGACGTGGCTCACCGATGTCTTTACCGCCGACCAGGATGTTATCGATTCGGACACGCTCAAGCGGCTGAAGAGTGCGCGTGCGTCCTACGACCGGTGGCTCTCAGGTACCTACACGAAGTGGGCGGTGGGCGGCGCGGTTGCTGTTGCGGCCACCGTCGCCACGGGTGGGGTGGCGGCCGTCGCGGCACCCGCGATTGCGACGGCCCTTGCTGGAGAGGCTGTGGTTGGGTTGAGCGGCGCGGCGCTGACAAGTGCGAGCCTGGCATGGGTGGGCGGTGGTTCCCTCGCCGCAGGAGGCCTCGGTATGGCGGGTGGGACCGCGATCATCACGGGAGGAGGCGCGGTTCTTGGTCTGACGGCGGCGTCGAGTGGAGCGGCCCTGGTGGGGGCGTTCAGCAGGGACTACGCAGAACGAGTGAAGCAGGGGTGTGTTGAGTGGCTCGCCCAGTGTTCGGTGCTTCTTGAGGAAAAACCGGTGCAGGCGCTGAGGACCATCGAGGAATCGAAGGCGCGCTTGGAACGAGCGATTGACGCGGACAAGCGCACGATTGATGCTCTGAAGGGCGCGAAGGAAAAAGAAGAGAAGAAACTGAGGCAAAGCCTGAAGGAAGGCGCTTCCCACCTCGGCTACGCCGTGGCCGAGCTGGATCGCCTCGGCAAGAAGGCGCGCGAGGCCGCAATGGAGAGCGGTGACCTCGCTCCGAGTGGGAGCACCGATATCGTCCGCGTTCCAGAGGCGGACTAGTGTGACCTGTCAGTCGCCGGGGGTTGCGCGCTCGCGGGGTGGGCATACCCTGGGTTTATGACACCTGAGATCATCGACCCGGCCGTCCGCGCAATTGCTGAGGAGATCGCCGCAGACCCGGCCAACGCCTCGTTCACGAAGCGAGGCGTGAAGCCGCTGTTCTACGCGGGACCCGAGTGTCGCATCATGATCGTCGGCCAAGCGCCCGGGCGCGTCGCCGAAGAGACCGGCATCGTGTGGAACGACCGCAGCGGCGATCGTCTGCGCGACTGGATGGGCGTCGATAGGGACACCTTCTATGAGTCCGGGAAGCTCGCGATCGTCCCCATGGACTTCTACTTCCCGGGCACAGGCAAGAGCGGTGACCTGCCTCCGCGCAAGGACTTTGCCGACACGTGGCACCCGCGCCTGCTTGAGCTCATGCCGAAGCTCGAGATGACGATCCTTGTCGGCGCGTACGCCACCAGGCGCTACCTCGGTCTGAAGGCTTCGGCCTCGCTGACTGAGGTCGTGCGCGACTACAAGCGTTACCTGCCCACGTATTTCCCGCTGGTCCACCCCTCACCGCGCAACCAGATGTGGATGAAGAAGAATCCCTGGTTCGCCGCCGACGTGCTGCCTGACCTGAAGGAGCGCGTCGCCTCTCTGCTCGCCTGACGAGGCCGGGGCGCGGCGCGTGGTGCACACTGGAACGCATGGACGATCTGCGCATCCCTCCCGGGCCCGGCTGCCGCGCGGCCTCGTCGTGCCCGCGGGGGAGTTGGTCGAACGCTTCTCCCACGCTTCGGGCCCCGGCGGGCAGGGAGTGAATACCGCAGATTCGCGCGTGCAGCTCAGCCTGGATCTGGCGATGACGACCGCTCTGAATGACAAGCAGCGCGAGCGCGTACTGTCTGTTCTTGGGGATCGCCTGAGCGAAACCGTCCTCACGGTCACCGCCGCCGAGCATCGCTCCCAACGCCGCAACCGCGCCGCCGCGCGCGAGCGCCTCGCCGAAGCTCTGCGTTCGGCCCTCGTCCCTCCCGTTCCTAGGCGGGCCACGAAGCCGACGCGAGGGTCGAAGCTGCGCCGCCTCGCCGACAAAAAGAGGCGCTCGGAGGTCAAGGCGCGCAGGCGCCGCCCCGACGCGGACTAAGAAAAACGAGGCCGGGGCCGCCTACGCCCACTCGCTCCCGTCGGTGCGCCAGCCGATAAACACCCAGGTGACGGGCAGAGGGTAGTCCAGGACCCATTGTTCCCCTGCCTTTTCCGAGGTGGTGGCGGCGTCCTCACGCACAAAGTGCTGCGCCGCGTAGGCGTCGAAAAGTCGCTCCTCGCGCGCGGTGAACGGCTCGGGGCCGGCCAGGCGACGAAGGTCCGAGCGGGCCTCGTCAACGGAAGAAAAACGCATCGGACGGAAGGTCCGTGTGGTCGCGAAAATCGGGATACGTCCTAGGGATGCGAGCGTGCGGGTTACCTCGCGGACGACGCGCGGGCGCCTCGCCGAGCGTCCCAGGTAGGTGAGCAGGCGCGGGTCGCGGGAAGGGAGCAGGCTGTCGGGCACGACGACCGCCGCCTGCGAGCGGGCAGCCGCGTCGAGCTTGCGTACTGCGGAGAAAACGTTTCCACTCATGAGGGAGCGTGACGCGAAGGCGACATCCACGCTGTTCTGCCCGAGGCCCGCCTCCTCCCAATCGTCCTCCCAGGCGAGCAGGTGGGAGGTGATCGGCAGGTTCTCCGCTGTCGCGCGCTCGTCGAGGATCGCGAGCATGGCCTCGGCGAAGTCGCAGCCGTGGACGCGGTGCCCCGCGCGGCGAGGGGGACGGCGAGCGTACCCGTCGCGCACCCCATGTCAAGGATCTCCTCGCCCGCCCTAAGTGCGAGTAGATCCAGGAGCCAGCGCTCGTAGTCGCTGGTCGCGTTGCGTGTGAATGTCGCGGCCCGCTTGTTCCAATAGGCCTGCGAGTCGCGGTTGATTGTGCTGTCGTGTGTCGACATGAGATGGCCCTTCACTGCGCCTTGATTGCATGCTTTGATAGGTGTACTGCATGTATAATGACATGCGCAAGGAGGTTTGCGCATGGCAACGGTGAATTTTAGTGTACGCATGGATGCTGATCTCAAGCGTGAGGTCGAAGCGATCTATGCGGAACTCGGCATGAATCTGACGTCCGCTGTGAACGCTTTCCTACGCCAGAGCGTGCGCGTGGGTGGAATGCCTTTCGATCTGCGCTTGAATGAGCAGCAGCGCGAGACGGTCCTGGCGATGTTGGAAGCGGAGCAGCTGGCCTCCGATCCTTCTATCGAGGCTCTGGATGTTGAAGACGCTCTGGCAGAGTTGAAGCGCTAATGACTCTGAAAGTCGTTTGGACAACGAAGTTTAAGCGCGACTACAAGCGTGCGATGAAGCGCGGGCTCGACATCAATCGTCTGGATCAAGTTATCCGAACGTTGGCATCTGGCGAGGAGCTCGCTATCTCGCACCGAGATCATGCCCTCGGGGGCGACTGGCGGGGGCATCGTGAGTGTCACGTTCAACCGGACTGGCTGCTGATCTATTACGTGGATGGCGAGCGCCTGGTTTTGACCCTCACGCGGACGGGAACCCACGCAGATCTGTTTGGCCTCTAAGCGCGGCGCTGCGTGGAATAATGGCCCAATGACTTTTTCTGCCACGCTGCCGAACTTCTCCAGTGATTACCAGGAAGGTGCGCATGCCCGGGTGCTCGACGCCCTCGTCGCCACCAACATGGAACAGTCCTCTGGCTACGGCACCGATGAGCACTGCGGGCGCGCCCGCGACCTGATCCGCGAGGCCTGCCAGGCCCCCGACGCCGACGTGTACTTCTTGGTCGGCGGCACGCAGACGAACGCGACCGTCATCGACGCGATCCTCCTGCCCTGGCAGGGCGTCATCGCGCCCAACACCGGCCACATCAACATGCACGAGGCCGGCATCGTCGAGCGCGGCGGCCACAAGATCCTCGACACGCCCGCCGTCGAAGGCAAGATCAATGCCGCGGACGTCGAACGCATCTGCTCGGCGTGGGAGGGCGATGGTGCGCGTGACCACATGATCGCCCCCGCCCTCGTCTATATTTCGCAGCCCGCCGAGTATGGCACCCTCTATTCGCTGCAGGAGCTCGAGGAGCTCTCCGCCGTATGTCGCGAGCGCGACCTGAAGCTCTTCGTCGACGGTGCGCGCCTCGCCTACGCGCTGGCCTCGCCCGCCAACGACGTGACGCTCGCTGACCTGGCGCGCCTGACCGACGTCTTCTACATCGGCGGTACTAAGTGCGGCTCCCTCTTCGGCGAGCCGTGGTGATCCCCGAGCGCGGCTCGATCCGCCAGTTCGTCACCCAGATGAAGCAGCACGGCGCGCTCCTGGCGAAGGGCCGTCTCTTGGGCGTGCAGTTCGAGGCGCTCTTCGAGGACGGTCTCTACCTGACGATCGGCGAGCCCGCCGTCAAGGCGACCGCCCGCATCCGCGAGGCCCTCAAGCGTGCCGGCTACGTCGTCACCATGGACTCGCCGACCAACCTGACCTTCGTGGCCCTCGACCAGGCCGGGCACGAGCGCCTGTCCGACAAGGTGCGCTACAGCATCTGGGAGACCCTTCCCGATGGCCGCTACCTCGCGCGCATCGGCACGTCCTGGGCGACGCCCGAGGAGGACGTGGTCGCCTTCGAGGAGGCCCTGGCCCGGTAGTTCGGCCGGAGCCGTCCGATGGGCGGGCCGGGTGGATCGGGAGCGTCGGGCCGGGTTAGCCTGGGCGCATGACACTCGCCGCTGAGACGAACGACTTTTCCGGCTCTTCAGAGTTGAGTGTGGGTGACCGGGTGTTGGTCGGGGGTTGCGGGTAGAGGTCGAGGTCCTTGATGATGAGCGGACTTCTACCCCCCGCTGTCGTCAAGGACCTCGACAATGTCTCACCCTACCTGCTGCTGCTCTGCCTCGCTTGATCGTTGTGATCGGTGTGATCTGCTCGTCGACTTGGAGGGCTTCCATCTGATGAGTGCGGTTCGCACCCCAGGGCTCTGGTGCTCGATGTTGAGTCGTGCAACCAGCTGGCGGGGTGCCCAGATTGTGGGGTGATCGCTCAAGGTCAT
>CAKMQM010000264.1:0-12262 GCA_927911615.1 uncultured Xylanimonas sp. | reverse complement strand
CAGCCTCGGCGCACACCGTGTGCAGACCCTTGGCGTGCGAGAGCGAGCGCATGTCCTGGTAGTTCTCGCCGGCCTTGGCGGTCGTGCGGATCCACTCGGGTTTCTTCTCGATAGGAGTTTGCGAGTTACGCACCTCGATGCGCAGCAGCTTGCGTCCTTCGGGATCGGGCAGGGTACTCATAGCGTTGACCTCGTCGTGTAGGAAACGGAAGTGGGGGTGGTCGCCAGGCAGGGGGAGATGTGCTCCACCATGCGCGGAAGAAGTTCGGATGCGGCGTCGGAAACCGTCGTGTGGACACCCTCCCACGACAGGGAGGTCACGTCTGCATCCGTCAGGCCGCAAGGGATGATGCCTTCGAAAGCGTGGGCCGGGTCGATGTCGACGTTCAGGGCAATGCCGTGCAGGGTCGCGCCGCGCGCCACCTTCAGGCCGATCGCGCAGATCTTGCGGTCGCGGCGTCCCTCTTCTGTTAGCCACACGCCCGCGCGGCCCTCGACGCGGTGGACGGGCAGGTCCCAGACCTCCCGCACGGTGTCGATCACCGAGGCCTCGACGGCGCGGATCCACTGCACGAGGTCGACGGGCTCGCGCAGGCGAACGACGGGATAGACGACGACCTGGCCGGGGCCGTGCCACGTGGCGGAGCCCGCTCGATCGGTACGGATTACGGGTACGGTCGTGGAGGGAATATCCTCGGGTTTCGTGTGGCGACCCGCCGTCCACGTGGGCGTAAATTGAGAAACGATGAGCGTGTCCTCGCCGCCGGCGAGGACCTCCTCGTGCAGGGAGCGCTGGAGCGCGTCAACCTGCGTGTAATCGACCAACCCCTGGTCGAGTAGACTCAAAATCTGCACGTTGTGATCATAGTCGCGGGCATGGTCCCTTGCCAGATGGGGGTCCGGTATGCTTGACGCATGCAGTCTTCGTCTCAACTCAATGGCCCTTCTATCACGGCCGATACGTCCGCATCGACGTGGACTGTCGGCGACGTCATGGCCCTCATGGAGTCCTGGTATCCGGCGGCTTCGGCCCAGCCGTGGGACCGCGTCGGGCTTATCGTTGGCGACCCCTTCGCTCCCGTTCGGTCGATTCTCCTCGCGCTCGATCCCACCGCGGCTATTGCCGAGCAGGCCGTCGCAGGCCCGACGGGGACGGTGTCTCCTACGACATGGTGATCACCACCACCCCCTGCTCCTGCGCGGCGCGTCTTTCCTGCCCGTGACTCACCCGAAGGGGAGCGTCGTCACGACTCTCATCCGCTCCGGTATCGCCCTGTTTAACGCACACACCAACGCGGATGTGGCCTGCGACGGCGTCGCGACGGCGCTCGCCGACCTGATCGGGCTGCGCGATACCGCGCCGCTGGAGCCGTGTGGAGCCGACGCCGAGGGACACGACATCGGCCTGGGGCGCGTCGGCACCGTCGATGCGACCACGCTCGGGGCCTTCGCAGACCATGTGGCATCCGTGCTGCCTGCGGGCCCCTCCGGTCTTTTCGTCGGCGGCGACGAGAATGCCACGGTGCAGCGCGTCGCTGTCCTGGGCGGCGCGGGGGATAGCGCGCTCGAGGCGGCTCGCGCCGCGGGAGTTGACGTGTACCTCACGGCGGACCTGCGCCATCACCCCGCCTCCGAGCACCTCGAGGGCGGAGCTCCCGCGCTGCTGTGCGGATCCCACTGGGCGACGGAGTCCCCGTGGCTCCCCGTCCTCGCACGGAAGATTCGCGAGGCCGCACGCGGCGCCGATGTGGAACTTCGCGTGGAAGTCTCTACGATTGTCACCGAGCCATGGACCAGCCACCGAGTCACCCAGGGAGAACTAGCGTGAAAGCATCGCACACCGACCAGCTCGAGCTCCTCGAGCTTCAGAAGCTCGACCAGAAGGAGTCGGCGCTGCGCCACAAGCGCGATTCTCACCCCGCGCACGCGACGGTGCGCGAGTTCGCCGGCCGCGTCGCTGACCTCCAGCGCGCCGCGATCAGCCAGAGCGCCGTCATCGCGGACACGATGCGCGAGGTCACCCGCATTGAGGATGAGATCGCAAAGGTCACCGAGCGGCGGAAGCGTCAGCAGAGCCGCATCGACAACAACCAGGTGCCTCTGCGAGACATTTCGGCCATGGAACACGAGATCGCGCAGATGGACCGTCGCCTCGCCAGTCTCGACGGAGGATCGAGGTGAGGCCGAGGACGCGTCGAGGCGCCCGCGCGGCTCAGGACCAGATGAAGGCTGAGGCCCAGGCTATCGCCGCCGACATCGAGGCCCTCAAGTCTCAGTTCGAGGCCGACGTCGCCGACTCGGACGACGAGCTGCGCCGCGTCATCGCCGCGCGTCGCGAGCTCGCGGAGCGCCTGCCCGCTGCGCTGCTGGAGGAGTACGAGGATGCTCGTCGCCGTAACGGCGCTCTCGCCGTCATCGAGGTCCGCGACGGCTACGGAATCGGCGTCGCCGCCGACCTGAGCCCGATGGAGCTCGAGCGCATTCGCCTGACGCCCGCCGATGAGCTGTATCTGACCGAGGACACGGCGCAGATCGTCGTGCGCACGGCGGCGAACACGCCGCGCTGAGGCTCAGGCCTCGATAGCGAAAAAGTCCGCCAGGTAGAAGCCCTGCCTGCTCTTCGTGACCGTCACCCGCACCTGGGTGGCGGTCACGGGCTTTTCAAGGGTGACGATGCGTCGGTAGCCCACGCAGTGCACGCGAGCGATCTCCTGCTCACCGTCGCCGTCGACGCACGCGGTCACCACGGCCTCGTCGATGCGCTGTCCCTGGGCGATATCCTCCTCAAGGACGATGGCGCTCAGGGCGTGCGGCGCGTCAAAGCGCAGGGTCACGGCGTCGCCTTCGTCCACGTGGGATGCCTCGATGCGACGCGAGCGGAAGTCGGCGATTTTTCGCCCAGGCGCGCCAGGACCTCGACGTCGGCGTCTGCGAGGAGGCCGTCGCGGTTCGGGGGAACGTTCAGGAGGAAGGTGGCATTACCGCCGACCGAGCCCTTCCAGATCGAGAACAGCTCGTCGACGCTGCGCACCTGGGAGTCTTCGACGTCGTGGTGGAACCAGCCCTTGCGCGTGGAGGTGTTGACCTCGGCGGGGTACCAGGCGAGGGGGCCGGAATAGTCGGCTAGCGCCTCGCGCGAGCCCAGATCTTCGTCGCCGGACGCCACCTGCCGGGAGAACTCGCCGTCGTCGGCCTTCTGGGACTTCTCTGCGGTGCGCTCGGCCTCGCGCAGGGATGCCCGGAACGACCGACCACTCGTTGGCTCGAACGGACCCGGCCTCGTTGCCGCACCAGCGCACGTCCGGGCCACACACGGAGATGACGGCCTCGGGCGCCAGCGCGCGACCGTGTCGTAGATGCGCTGCCAGTCGTAGACCTGCACCTTGCCGTTGGGGCCCTCGCCGCACGCGCCGTCCAGCCACACGGAGAAGACCGGGCCGTAGTGGGTGAGCAGCTCAATGAGCTGGTTGATGTAGAAGTCGTTGTAGGCCTCGCCCTGGCCGTAGGTCGGCTCGGTCATGTCCCAGGGGGACAGGTACACGCCGAACTTGAGGCCGTGACGTGCAGCCGCGTCGGACACTTCGCGCACGAGGTCGCCGCGCCCCGCCCTTCCACGGTGCGGACTCCACCGAGTGCTTCGTGTAGGCCGACGGCCACAGGCAGAACCCGTCGTGGTGCTTGCACGTGAGGATCACGCCGCTCATGCCGGCGCTGACGAGGGCGCGCATCCACTGATCGACGCCGACGTTGCCCGGATTGAACAGGGCCGGATCCTCGTGGCCCTCGCCCCACTCGCGGTCCGTCATCGTGTTCATGCCGAAGTGGATGAACGCGTACATCTCCATTTTCTGCCACTGGAGTTGACGGTGGGTGGGCCGAATATTGGCCAGGTAGTCCTCGTTGATCATGCTTCAGGTTTCCGCTTGATGGCCGATGCGTCGGCCGGTCCTGCACTCTGCAGGTTCCGGAAAAGGATAGCCTACCTGTCAGTGCGTAACCAACGTGACTGTGCGTGTCGATCCGCCCTTTTTCGTCTGCTTTTCGGGGCCGTATTCCACGTCAGTCACGCGGTGTTCGTGTCCCATCGCGTCAGCCAGTGACAGCGAGTACGCGGCCTCCTCCAGGGCCTGCTCCGCTGTTGCCGTTTCCTCGGCGCGAAACCCGTCGGAGGCGAGCAGCAGGCCGGTGATGGCGCCGCGCCAACGCTTCGCGTCGTGGGAGATCACCGAGCGTTTGCCGTCCGCCTCGCGCTCGACGCGCAGCTCCCAGACGCGCGCCCACGGTGCTTTGCACGCGGCGCGATAGGGGCCGGATCGGCCGTCGACGATGATCCGCTCCGATGCCTCGGGAGACAGGGCCTCATCGAGTCGCGGCGCCCACCAGGTCGACAGGACCCCGAGCTCGGGCAGGGACACGCCCATCGCAAGGCGGTGGTCCGGAATGACGTCGCTAGGGGAGAGGACGCCGAAGAGGCCGGAGAAGATCGACACGTGCGCCGCACCTGCCCCCGACCACGCGTTCGGCGCGCACTCCTCGATAGCCTCGTAGAGCACTCCGGTGAACAGCGACGAGGCCGGGGCGCAGGGAGCGGAATCGAGCGCGGTGTTGACGGAGAGGTCGATCCTGGTGCCGACCTTCAGGACGGCTGCTGCTTCGGGGCCGTCACCGAGAGCCGCGAGCGCGTCGCACACCCTGCGACGGCTTGTCGCAAGGCTTGCGCGGGATAGTGCGTTGAGGTCCAGTGAAGGACCCTGCGAAGGCGCGTTCTTTCCCTCTGACGGGGGCAACCAGATCAGCATGGTGACCACCCTATCGCGGGTGCGCGGCCATGCGCGCTATGATCGATGCGGATCTGCCGGCCGGGCGGCTGCGCGCGGAAACGCTCGAGGAACGTCCGGGCTCCACAGGGCAGGGTGATGGCTAACAGCCACCCGGGGTAACCCGCGGGACAGTGCCACAGAAAACAAACCACCGACGCGTATGCGGCGGTAAGGGTGAAAAGGTGAGGTAAGAGCTCACCAGCGGCGCGGGTGACCGCGTCGGCTAGGTAAACCCCACCCGGAGCAAGACCGAGCAGCAGGCAGGGTGGCCCGTCCAATGCCTGCGGGTAGGTTGCTGGAGGCCGTCGGTAACGACGGTCCTAGATAGATGGTCGCCGCCGCACGACCGGTAACGGCGTGCGTGACAGAACCCGGCGTATAGGCCGACAGATGCCAGAAGGACCCCGACTCGCGTCGGGGTCCTTCTGTGTGTTCGGGTGCCTGCGTTCAGGCGTTGCGCTGCGCCGCGTAGTAGGCGGCGCCGACGATGCCGGCGGTGTTGAGGAGCTTCGCGGGGATCATCGGGGTCTTCAGATTGAGGAGCGGCATGAACTTCTCGTGGTTCTCAGACACGCCGCCGCCGACCACAAAGAGGTCGGGGTTGAGCAGGAACTCGACGTGGCTGTAGTAGCGCTGGAGGCGCTGTGCCCACTGCTCCCAATCCAGGCCCTGGAGGGTCTTCTGACCCGAGGACGCGTTCTTCTCCGCGTCGGTGCCGTCGATCTCGAGGTGGCCGAGCTCGGTGTTGGTCAGGAGCGTGCCGTTGACGATGATTGCTGAGCCGATGCCGGTGCCCTGGGTGGTGAACACGATGACGCCGTCGCGGCCCTTTGCTGCGCCGAAGGCGACCTCGGCGAGGCCCGCCGCGTCCGCGTCGTTGAGCGCGACGACGGCGCGGCCCAGGTAGCGCTCCATCAGCTCGTCGACATTGACGTTGACCCACGACTGGTCGAGGTTCGCCATGTAGGGGATGACGCCGTCAAAGACGGGGGCGGGGAAGGTCACGCCGATCGGAACGCCGATTGTGACGCCGAGCTGGTCGATGACCTCGCGGCACACCGCTGCGACGGCGTCGGGCGTTGCGGGGTTGGGGGTGGGAATTCGAACCTGTTCGCCGATGTACTCGCCGGTTTCCAGATCAACGAGCGCGCCCTTGACGCCCGATCCGCCGATATCGATGCCGCATGCGACCTGAGCCATGACCCCTCCTCGGGTAATGAAATCCTGTTGTCCGCGGGCCCCTGAAGCCCGTCGTACCCGAATTGTATGGGATGTCACGACTAATAGCGAAGCCCGCCTCAGACTGTGAGAGTCGGAGGCGGGCCGCGAAGAATCCGTGTCACGGAAGGGTGAGAATCTCAGCCCCATCCTCGGTGACGACGATCGTGTGTTCGAACTGGGCCGTGCGGGAACGATCGGCGGTGACGATCGTCCAGTCGTCGTCCCACTGCTCCCACTCGACCGTGCCGAGGGTCAGCATCGGCTCGATCGTGAAGACCATGCCGGGCTCCATGACCGTGTCGTACGCCGGAGCTGCGTCGTAGTGGGGGATGATCAGACCGGAGTGGAAGGCCTCGCCGACGCCGTGTCCGGTGTAGTCGCGCACCACGCCGTAGTCGAAGCGCTTCGCGTAGGCCTCGATGACGCGACCGATCACGTTGATCTCGCGGCCGGGGCCGACGGCCTTGATGCCGCGCATCATGGCGTTCTTCGTGCGCTCGATGAGGAGGTGCGACTCCTCGTCGACGGTGCCAACCTCGAACATCGCGCATGTGTCACCGTGAACGCCGTCCTTGTAGGCGGTGATGTCGATATTGATGATGTCACCGTCCTCGAGCGGACGATCGTCGGGGATACCGTGGCAGATGACCTCGTTAATGGACGTGCAGATGGACTTGGGGAAGCCCATGTAACCCAGGCACGAGGGGTAGGCGTCGTGCGCGATGAGGAACTCGTGGCCGATGCGGTCCAGCTCATCGGTGGTCACGCCCGGCGCAATGGCCGCGCCGACGGCCTCGATGGCGCCCGCCGCAATACGACCGGCCTCGCGGATCTTCGCGATGGTCTCGGGACTCTTGATCTCCGAGGCGGTGACGCGCTCGGGGCCATCGTGGAACATGTATTCGGGGCGCTCGATGTGCTCGGGCACGGCGCGAGTCGGCGAGACGTGGCCCGGCTTCAGCGTGCCGAGGGGCGCGCGACGAGCGAGTGCGGATGCTTCCATGTGTCTTCCTTCTACGAACGGGTGGCGTTAGTCGTTCTTGTAGTTGTCGGGGCCGGGGAAGGAGTGCTCGCGCACGGCTTCCACGTAGTCGGATGCGGCCTCGCGTAGTGCAGCTCCGAGTTGGCCGAACTTGCGCACGAACGACGGTGTCCAGTCGGAGTAGCCCGCCATGTCGGACCAGACGAGTACCTGTCCGTCCGTGTTCGGACCAGCGCCGATGCCGATCGTGGCAATGCTGAGGGTCTGGGTCAGTTCGGTGGCGATAGAAGCGGGCACCATTTCGAAGACCACGGCGAATGCACCGGCCTTTTCTACCGCCTCGGCGTCGCGGCGCAGCGCGTCGGCGCCGTCCCCTCGGCCCTGCATGCGGGGGCCACCCAGGGTGTTTTCCGACTGAGGCGTGTAACCCAGGTGTGCGCAGACGGGGATGCCAGCCGAGACGAGGCCCGCGATGATATGGGCGCGGCTCTGCCCGCCCTCAAGCTTGACCGCGTGCGCGCCAGCCTTCATCAGGCGCGTGGCGGAGGCAAAGGCGTGTTCGACCGTGTCCTCGTACGTGCCGAAGGGCAGATCGGCCACAATCATGGCGCGCGACGTCGAGCGAGCGACGGCGGCGGTGGCGCGCTCCATGTCCTCCAGGGTGACGGGCAGCGTCGAGCTGTGGCCAAGAATCACGTTGCCGAGCGAATCGCCAACGAGCAGCATGTCCACGCCGGCGGCCTCGAGAATCGGCGCGGTAAGCGCATCGTAGGCGGTGAGCATTGTGATGGGAATGCCCTCGGCTTTAGCGCGGGCGATGTGCTGGATGCGCACGCGCTTGGCGGAAAAGAGGGCGGCCGTCTGGGACGAGGCCGTGGCCGCGTTCTCCGGTTGCGTAATGTGAGACACGGGATTCCTTCGGTGAGCTGTTGGACGGCGCAAAAGCGCATTCACGTCTTACAGGGTAGCGCGCCCGTGGATCCGGTGAGCTGTGAGGATGGGCGAACGGGTAGGATGGTGGGCGGTGCGCGTGATGCGCGCAGTAATGACCCCAGATGGAAAGAAGAAGGAAGCAGGACATGGCTGGCAATGCCCCTGACCTTGATCCTCTTGACGAGGCAGCCGTCAACGCAGTTCGCGAGGCCGGCTCGCCGATATCGAAGCCGCCGATTCGCTTGATGCCCTGAAGGCTGTCCGAGCCGCGATCCTTGGTGATCAGGCTCCGCTCGTGACCGCGAATCGCACGATCGGATCGCTGGAACCCGCGCAGCGCGGTCTCGCCGGTAAGAACCTCGGCCAGGCCCGCAAGGCTCTGACCGACGCGCTCGAGGCGCGCAAGGCCGTTCTCGCCGCTGAGCACGAGGCTCGCATGCTGGTCGAGGAGGCCGTTGACGTGACGCTGCCGACCACGCGTCGCCCGGTGGGAGCTCGCCACCCCCTTGAGACCCTGATGGAAGAGGTTGCGGACTTCTTCGTGGCGATGGGCTGGGATATTGCCGAGGGGCCGGAGATCGAGCACGAGTGGTTCAACTTCGACTCCCTGAACTTCGACATCGATCACCCCGCACGCCAGATGCAGGACACGCTCTACATCGACGGCCGCAGCGTCGGCGCCGAGACCGAGGACGGCGCGCACCTGGTGATGCGCACTCACACCTCTCCGGTTCAGTCGCACGCGATGCTGTCGCGCGGCGTGCCGCTCTACGTTGCCTGCCCCGGCAAGGTCTTCCGCTCCGATGCGCTCGACGCGACCCACACACCGGTGTTCCACCAGGTGGAGGGCCTCGCCGTCGATAAGGGCCTGACGATGGCTCACCTGAAGGGGGTTCTCGACCACTTTGCCAAGGCCATGTTCGGCCCCGAGGCGAAGACCCGTCTGCGTCCCTCGTACTTCCCGTTCACGGAGCCCAGCGCCGAGATGGACCTGTGGTTCCCCCAGAAGAAGGGCGGGCCCGGCTGGATCGAGTGGGGCGGCTGCGGCATGGTCAACCCGAACGTGCTGCGCGCCAACGGTGTCGACCCCGAGGTCTACTCGGGCTTCGCGTTCGGCATGGGTATCGAGCGCACGCTGATGCTGCGCCACGGCATCGCCGACATGCATGACATCGTTGAGGGAGACGTTCGTTTCTCCCAGCAGTTCGGAGTGAATGGAAGGGGTAACTGACATGCCTATGGTTCCGCTGAGCTGGCTGTCCGACCACGTTGACGTCCCCGAGGGGACGGATGCACAGGCGCTTGCCGCCGCCCTCGTGAAGGTCGGCCTGGAAGAAGAAGAGATTCACCCCGCGCGTGTGACCGGCCCTCTCGTCGTGGGTCGTGTCCTGACCCGCGTGGAAGAGACCGCATCGAACGGCAAGATCGTGAACTACTGCCGCGTGGATGTCGGCGAGCACAACGACGCCCCGGGCACCGGCAAGGAGCCCTCGGAGCTGCCGAGCCGCGGCATTATCTGCGGTGCGCACAACTTCGACGTTGATGACCTGGTCGTCGTGTCTCTGCCGGGCGCGATCCTGCCCGGAGACTTCCAGATCGCCGCGCGTAAGACCTACGGTCACGTCTCTGACGGCATGATCTGCTCCGCGCGCGAACTCGGACTGGGGGAGGACCATGACGGCATCATCGTGCTGCCGAAGTACTTCCCGGACCGCGAGATTCCCGCGGTTGGAACTGACATTGTGACGTGGCTTGGCTTGGGCGAAGAGGTCCTCGAGATCAACGTGACCCCGGACCGCGGCTATTGCTTCTCGATGCGTGGTATCGCTCGCGAGTACTCGCACTCGACGGGTGCTTCCTTCCGCGACCCCGGCCTGCCCGGCGTGATCGCGGCTGAGCCGCCCGCGGCAAACTCCGATGGTTTCCCGGTCGTCTTCTCCGACGACGCCCCGATCCGCGGTCGCGTCGGTGTGGACCGTTTTGTTGCGCGTATCGTGCGTAGCACGAACCCCAACGCTCCGACTCCGCGCTGGATGGTCGAGCGTCTCGAGGCCGCGGGCATGCGCTCGCTGTCTTTGGCTGTCGACATCACGAACTACGTCATGCTTGACCTCGGTCAGCCGATGCACGCCTACGACCTGGGCGACCTGGCCGCCCCGATCGTTGTGCGCCGCGCTCGCGCGGGCGAGACGCTGGTGACCCTGGACGAGGAAAAGCGGGAGCTCGACCCGCAGGATCTGCTCATCACCGACTCTCCCGAGGGCGAAGGTTCGCGGATCATCGGTATTGCCGGTGTCATGGGCGGTGCGTACTCCGAGGTTGGCGAGGGTACGACCGACGTGCTGTTCGAGGCAGCACACTTCGATTCGGTGTCCGTCGCCCGCAGCTCACGTCGACACAAGCTGCACTCGGAGGCCGCGAAGCGCTTTGAGCGCGGCACGGACCCGCAGCTTCCCGCGGTGGCTGCCCAGCGTGCTGTCGAGCTCCTCGTCGAGTACGGCGGCGGCACGGTCGATGCCGGCGTCACCGACGTGGATCAGCGCGGCGAGGCCGTCGTCATTTCGCTGCCCGTCGGCGAGGTCGAGCGCCTGACCGGCGTTGCCCACGCTCCCGAGCGCATCACCGAGCTACTGCGCACGGTCGGCTGCGTCGTCGAAGGCCCCGACAATGGCGCGTTCACGGTGACGGCTCCTTCGTGGCGTCCCGATCTCACGCTCCCGGCTGATCTGGTCGAGGAAGTCGCGCGCCTTGACGGCTACGACAACATTCCCGTGGTCATGCCGACCGCACCGGCGGGCCACGGTCTGACTGTCGCTCAGAAGGCGCGCCGTCTGGCCGCCGCTACGCTGGCCGATGGCGGATTGGTTGAGGTCGAGTCCTACCCGTTCGTGTCCGACACCTGGGATCGTCAGGGCATTCCCGCCGACGATCCGCGTCGCGAGGCCCTGCGCCTGCGCAACCCGATGGCGGATGACGCCCCCTGGCCTGCGCACCACGGTGCTCGATACCCTTCTCGACGTCGCCGGCCGTAACGTGTCGCGCTCCAACGCAGATGTCGCAATCTTCGAGGTTGCCAAGGTCGCCCGTCCCGCGGGTACTGTGCCGGCGGACCTGCCCAGCGCCGAGGAACGTCCCTCCGACGAGGTGATCGCGGCGCTTGAAGCTGGTATCCCGGCCCAGCCCTGGCACATCGGCGGTGTCCTGACCGGCCAGGCTGTTCCGGCCGGTGTCCTGGCGAACGCCCGCGCTTACGACTGGGCCGACGCCCTCGAGTACGTGCGTCGCGTGGCCTCGGGACTCGGGGTTCGTGTGGAGGTGACTCGTGCCTGGATGGATGAGGTGCCCGCGCACAAGGGTGCCCCGATGCCTGCTCCGGCGACGGATCCCGCTGCGGTTGCACCGTTCCACCCCGGCCGCGTCGCGCGCGTCTTCGTGCGCGCTGGCCGTGACCTCGTCGATGTCGCGTTTGCCGGCGAGCTGTCGCCCGCTGCGTGCCGTGCCTTCGGCCTGCCGGCCCGTTCGTGCGCGTTCGAGATCGACATGGATGCGCTGATCTCTCAGATGAGCGAGGCGCCCATCCAGGTCAAGGGTGTCTCGACGTTCCCGCTGGCCAAGGAAGACATCGCTCTCGTCGTGCCTCCGATATCCCCGCGTCGCGCGTCGAGCAGATCGTGCGCCAGGGAGCTGGCCAGCTTGCCGAGTCTGTGACGCTTTTCGACATCTATGAGGGCGATCAGGTGCCCGAGGGGCACCGCTCTCTCGCCTTTGCGCTGCGCCTGCGCGCGGCCGACCACACGCTGACTGCGAAGGAATCCTCCCAGGTACGCGAGCAGGTTGTCGCGAAGGCCGCCAAGGTCCTGGGGGCGTCGTTGCGCGCATAAGGTCCACGAAGCGACAGGCCGGTCGAATCGGCGGTGTGGCACCCCACTCATTTGGGGCGTTGTGCCCATCGATTCGACCGGTCTTCGCTTTACGATGGATACATGCACATCCTTGTTACTGCATCATCAAAGCACGGGGCGACGGATGAGGTCGCCGACGCCATCGCGAAGCGCCTCGAAGCGGCGGGTTTCACCGTCGATCGTGTCACGCCTGCTGACGTGACTTCGGTTGAACCCTACGACGCCGTGGTTGTCGGCTCCGCCGTCTACATTCTCCAGTGGATGCCTGAGGCTCACGACTTCATGGAGCGCTTCAAGGATGATCTGCGTGATAAGCCGGTCTGGGCTTTCTCCGTCGGCATGAACGGCGTGCCGAAGCACTCGGAGCAGGATGGCAACCGTGTCGGTCCGCTGCTCACCCACGT
>CAKMQM010000263.1:0-12876 GCA_927911615.1 uncultured Xylanimonas sp. | reverse complement strand
ACGAGGTGCGGGGGTGAGTGCCCTGAGGCGAAGTCGCGCAGCAGGCGGGCAATCCGCAGGGCGGACGCGAAGTGTGCCAGCTGGGGGAGTGGCCCGAGTGGCACTGGGCGAGTTCTCGCAGGTGGGTGAGGTGGTAGGGGTCCTGCTCGGCTCGCGCGTGCTCGATGCAGTGGAAGCATGGCGTGGAGCCGGGAATGACGAACGGCCCAATCTCGTAGGAGTGCTCTCCGCGCGTGATGAGCAGGTGGGGTGTGTCTGCGGCCATCAGCTCGAAGGGGATGCCGGGGTCCTGCGCCCGATCCGCCGACACGAGGGCGACGTCCGGCGCGTCCTGGGCGTGCAGGTCGGGCAGTGGGATCAGTGAGGAGAGTTCTCGGCGCACCGCACGCGAGCGTGGCGTGCCCGTGTAGGCGCCGCCGAACACGTGATCCCAGTCGCCGTCCACCAGGGTGGGCGCGTCGATGCGGAGCCGCAGTGCGAGGGTGTCGACCAGCGAACGGAGAGCGAGGACAGCGGCGGGGGCCGCGCCGAGAACACCTACGGATAGGAGTGGGCGTCGGTCGGGGTGCTCCACGAGGTCCGCCGCGGCCAGCGCAGCGAGGAGGTCGGGAGATGCCTCGGGAGAGTCTGAAGCGTGAATGGGCCTGGCTTGGCTGGCGAGCCAGAGCTGATCGCTTGCGTGTAGGTCGTCGAGGCGCACGTGTCGGGCGCGGTCGCCACCAATTTGGACGCTACCTGGACCACGCCACAGGATCGCCGTGTGATGCATCAGGTTCATGATTGTCTCCTTCAGTTTGTGACTGTTAGAGACATGATGAACCTATGTGTGTTCGCCCGTGTAGCGTTTTGGAAAAATCTGTGGATAACTTGTCAGATCGTTCTGGTATATATCAGTCCGTCTTTCCCATGGGATCCGATGCTTCGGGATCCTCGGGTTTGTCATCCGAGTCGCCGAGGCCTCGTCCCCGGGTTCCAGCCCATCCGCCCAGCCGAGCGTTCCATCCAGGAGTGAGTTGAGTGCGGCGTCGATATCCGCGTCCTCCTCGGCCGCGGCCCGGCGCAGCGTCAGGAAGGTGTCCGGCGTGGCCAGCTCCGTCTCGGAGGGAACCATATCCGGGTGTGACCACAGGGCCTCGCGAGCGTCGCGCCCGCCGTCTGCCTCCACCAGCGCAAAGATCGACGCGGCGCCGCGCGCCTGACGCGGGCGCATCTGCAGGCCCATGAGTGTCCCGAGGATCTCCTCCGCGGGGCCGCCCGACGCGCGGCGGCGACGCATCATCTCGCGCAGCGCGTCCGCGTGGGGCAGGTAGGGCAGGGTAGCGCGGGCCGTCACGACCTCGACCCAGCCCTCGATGAGGGCCAACATCGTCTCCAGGCGCGTGAGTGCGCGGCGCTGATCGGGCGTCGTCGACAGTGCGAACACGCCGCCGCTGAGCGCCGATTCGACGGACGACGGGTCAGAGGGATCCACCGAGCGCGCAGCCTCGGAAATGGCCTCCGTGTCGATCGCGATCTGGGACGCGTAGCGTTCGACCGCGCGCACCAGGTCGCCCTCCAGCCACGGGACCGAGGCGAAGAGTCGGCGATGCGCTGCCTCGCGCACGGCGAGGAACTGACGGACCTCATCGAAGGGGATGTCGAGCCCCTCGGAGAACTGCGCGACGTTGTGCGGCAGCAGGGCGGCGTGCGACGTGTCCGACAGGGGGATGCCCGTGTCGAAGGTGCCGAACGACTCGCCGGCCAGGGCTGCCAGCGCGCGTGCGATCTGAGCGGAGAACATCATCGCCGACAGGCGCGGCATCATCTCCTGTGTCTTGCCAAGCATCGCAGCCATGCCGTCCGGCAGGGAGGCTGCGTCCCCCAGGCCCTCGGAACCGAACTGCTCCGAGAGGGCGGCGGACAGGGCGCGCGACACGTTGAGTGCCACGGGCTCGCAGATGCGCTTCCACGTCGGAATCGTGTGCTCGACCCAGGCGACCTTGCTCCACACGTCGCGGGTAACCGGGCCGGAAGCAAAATCGGTGACCGCATCGAGCCACAGGTCCGCGACCGTCATTGCCTGACGCGCGGCTTCGGCCTCCGTGGCCGTGGGGGAGGGGTCGCCGCTCGCGTACGCGGCCTGCTTTGCACTGTCCTCCACCATGCGCCAGTTGACGGGGCCTGCCGTCGTGTTCATGAGGAACTGGAACTGACCCATCGCCGCGCGCATACGCGCGGGATCGGAAAACTCCGGGGGAAGATTCGCGGGATCGAAACCCTGAGCCTGCAGGGCGCGCGCGGCCTCAGCTGCCGCCTCCTCGCCCAGGATCGAGCGCAGGAAGTCCTCAAACGGGGTGCCGGAGTCAAACTCGTTCATGACAACAGACTAGCCGCCCGTTGTTCGCGGGTGCTGACAATCTTCTGCAAAAACGCTGAGAGCTGAAGGGGTGGCGCGCGGCGCGCGTGCGCAGGGGGAGCGGGTGGGACACAATGACACGGTGAACGATGCGCAGATGACCTCGGAGAATATCGAGCTGGTGCCCCTGCAGGAGGACGACTCCACCCGGCGTATCCCCATCGTCAGCTGGCGGATCGTCACGGCGGTCCTCGCCGCGCTCGCCATGGTGGTGATCCTCTTCTGGATCCCCGTTCCCTTCGTGGTCAACAGCCCTGGCCCGACCTTTAATGTGCTGGGATCCGACAACGGAGTTCCCATACTTCAGATCGAGGGAACCGACCCCACAACGGGGGAACCGATCCAGCAGGATGAGCCTCAGTCCACCTCGTACAAGGCACCCGCGAAGCCGGGGCAGGGGCAGCTGCGCATGGTGACGGTCTCCGAATCGGGAAACCCCAAGTCTCGCCTGAACTTCGCGCAGCTCATCGCCGCCTACTTTGACCCGCACAGCAAGATCGTGGACTACGAGTCGGTGTATCCCAAGGGATTGACGCAGGAACGGTCGAGCGCGGCTCAGCTGGCCATGATGCGCAACTCGCAGACGACCTCGCAGGTCGCTGCCCTTGAATACCTCGGGTGGGAGGTTCCCGCGACGGTCACGATTGAGGGTGCGGTCGAGGGAACCAACGCGGAAGGGATCGTCCAACAGGGAGACATCCTCCGCGCGATCACCACCCCGGACGGTGTGCGTCACGAGATCACCAACGCCGCAACTCCTTTCGCCCTCATGCGCTCGGTGCCGGCCGGCTCCACGATGACGCTGACGATCGAGCGAGACGGCACCACGCAGGACGTCTCCTTCGCATCCGTGGCCGCGTCCGCCACCGAGAGCGGCTCCAAGCTCGGCGTCTACCTCTCCGTCGACCCCGCCCTGCCCGTCGACATCACCGTCAACATCGACGGCGTGGGTGGCCCCAGCGCCGGCATGATGTTCTCGCTCAGCATCATCGATCGCCTGACCCCCGGCGATATGACCGGCGGCAACGTTATCGCGGGCACCGGAACCATGTCCTACGACGGGCAAGTCGGAGGCATCGGTGGCATCCAACAGAAGCTGTGGGGCGCGCACCGTGACGGCGCACAGTGGTTCCTCGCCCCTTCCGAGAACTGCAACGAGGTCGTCGGACACGTCCCCGACGGGCTGCGCGTCGTCTCGGTGTCCACCCTCGACGAGGCAGTGAACGCCGTGCGCTCCATCGCCGACGGCACCGGGGACGCCCTGCCGACCTGCCAGTAGCGCCGGGGCGCTCTCAAGCCCGCCCACCGCTTCACGTCAGGTGGGCGACAAAGGGCCCTGGCCTCGTCCATCTGGTCCGGACGAGGCCGGGGCCTCTCAGCGCTGTCAGGCTTGCTCGTCCGTCACCGGCTCGAGGGACGCGCGCAGGGCGTCCACCAGCGCGGGGACGAGCGCCGAGCCCTGCCCGACCTTGTCGTCAGAGTCGAAGGCGCGGGTGCGCAGCGCGCACCACGATTCGCCCGTACGCATCACGCCAACGGCCAGACGCACGTCCGTGCGCAGGGGGTGATTCGAAATGAAGGCCAGGGCTTCGTCGGGGTCCTCGGGGGCCTCGTCCTCGACCTCCGGCGGAACGACGATGCGCTCGACGGTGATCGCCGCGCCCGGCACCGTTTCCGGCCATGCCAGGTGAGCCAGGACCTGCTCGATGTCGTCGTCAGCCAGGTCCTCCTGGATGATCGCGCTCAGGTGGTCCTCGGTCCCATCCCAGCCCGCGCGCAGCTGCTCGGCGATGTCGGCGGGCAGATTCGGGTCGGCCAGCAGCATCGCGGTCGGCACCAGCGCGTAGATGGACGGGGCGTGATCCCAGCCCACACGGGCCGCGCCCTTCTCAATATCGACAACCACGTTGGCCAGCGCGATCTCGCGCGCACTCGGCATCATCTCAACAGTCATGCCCCCATAATCTCACGGAGAGCGAATAAGACAGAGACGAAGAAGTGCATGTGCGCGGCTACACTGGATCGGAGCTGATCGATTTTACAGAGAGGACTGCCGTGAGCTTCAACTTTTCGGTCTTCCCCCCGGGGGAGCGCGTGCGCCACGAGACCCCGATAGCCCACCCGTCGAGCTGAAGATGCACAAGCCCGGCCCCGGAGCGATCACTCTGGGCGTCCTGATCGCGATCGGTGCGATCATCTACGGCGCATCGATCGTGTGGACCGAGATCCTGTGGTTCCGCCAGATGAGCGCCACCCGCGTCATCCTCACCCAGTGGGGAGCGCACATCGGCCTGTTCGTCGTCGGTTTCATCGTGGCCACGGCACTCATTTTCTTCTCGATGTCCTACGCGTACCGGCATCGCGCCTCCTCGACGCGCGGAGAGGCGTCGGCCTCCCTGCGCGCCTACCAGAAGGCTCTCGAGCCCGTGCGCCGATTCGCGTTCTGGGGCGTCGCTCTGTTCTTCGGTTTTACGAACGGCGCTCGCCTGGCCACGGAGTGGCAGACGCTGCTCCAGTTCCTCAACCGATCCTCCTTTGGGCAGGTTGATCCCCAGTTCGGCCTGGACATCTCGTT
The DNA here is from genome assembly GCA_927911615.1 of uncultured Xylanimonas sp. Lineage (GTDB taxonomy): Bacteria > Actinomycetota > Actinomycetes > Actinomycetales > Actinomycetaceae > Pauljensenia. Next base: position 7,906 of record CAKMQM010000263.1, on the reverse strand, counting down.
CTTCGTGTTCGTCCTGCCCGCGCTGAAGGTCCTCGTGTCCTTCCTGCTGACCGTCACCGCCATCGCCCTCGTCGCGGCTCTCATCGTGTCCTACCTGTACGGCACGATCCGCCTTGCGCCGCGCCCCCACGCGTCGAAGCAGGCGCGCCTGCAGTCCGGCTTGATGGCCGCCTGCCTGTCGCTCTTCATCGGCGTGAACTACTGGCTGGGCCGCTACGAGCTGCTCACCTCGGACTCCGGGTCTATCCACGGTGCCATGTACTCCGATATCAACGCGACGCTGCCCGCTCACTCCATTCTGGCGGTCATCTCCTGCCTCGTCGCGGTCCTCTTCGTCGTTGCAGCCTTCCGCGGTACGTGGCGCCTGCCCGTCACCGGTGTGGCCGTCACCGTTGTTGCCGCCCTCGTCCTGGCCGGCGCCTACCCGGCTCTCGTCGAGCAGTTCCGCGTGCGCCCCAACCAGCGCAGTCTCGAGTCTCCCTACATTCAGCGCAACATCGACGCCACGCTGACCGCCTACGGCCTGCAGGACGTCGACTATCAGACGAACTACGACGCGGCCACCACGGCCTCGGCCGGGCAGTTCGACACCGAGTCCCTCACCTCCCAGGTGCGCCTGCTTGACCCGCAGGTCATCACGAAGACCGTCCAGCAGCTCCAGCAGTCGCGCCTGTACTACGGCTTCAACTCCGGCATGAAGGTCGACCGCTACAACGTGGGCGGTGAGCGGCGGGACACCGTGATCTCCGTGCGCGAGCTCAACCTCTCGGGCCTGTCCGCCGAGCAGCAGACATGGGTTAACCAGCACACCGTCTACACCCACGGATACGGCGTGGTCGCCGCGTACGGCAACCAGCTGACCAGCGACGGCCTGCCCTTGTACTGGGAGCAGTCCGTGCCCTCCGTCGGCGAGATGGGCGACTACGAAGAGCGCGTCTACTTCAGCCCCGGTTCGCCCGACTACTCGATCGTCGGCGCCCCCGAGGGCTCCGAGCCTCAGGAGCTCGACTACCCAGATGATACCGCGGTCGGCGGCCAGGTCTCCACGACCTTCGTCGGCAACGGCGGCCCCTCCGTGGGCAACGTGTGGAACAAGCTCCTGTACGCGATCAAGTTCGGATCCACGGACCTGTTCTTCTCCTCGCAGACGAACGAGGCCTCGCAGATCCTCTACAACCGCGATCCCCTCCAGCGCGTCGCGAAGGTCGCGCCCTACCTGACGCTCGAACAGTCCGCCTACCCTGCGGTCGTCGACATGGACGGCGATGCCTCGACCCCCAAGCGCCTCGTGTGGGTCGTCGACGCGTACACGACCACGAACAACTACCCGTACGCGCAGCACGAGACCCTCTCGAATGCCACCGTGGACTCTCGCTCCACCGAGGTCGGCCAGTACGTCCAGGCCAACAAGATCAACTACATGCGTAACTCCGTTAAGGCCATCGTTGATGCCTACGACGGTTCCGTGCGCCTGTTCCGCTGGGATGACCAGGATCCGATCCTGCGTACCTGGGAAAAGATCTACCCCCGGCAGCGTCGAGCCCGTCTCGGCGATCTCCGGCGACCTCATGAGCCACCTGCGCTACCCGGAGGACATGTTCAAGGTCCAGCGCAACCTACTCGCCACGTACCACGTGACTGACGCAGCCGGCTTCTACTCCGGCGGTGACCGTTGGCGCCTGGCAGAGGAGACCTCCACCCACGGTGCGGCGTCCAGCTCCGACTCCTCCACGCGCGTGGACGAGGCGGGCAACCCCGTGCCGGCTCCGACTGCACTGCAGCCGCCGTACTACCTGACCATGCAGATGCCTGGCCAGGACAGCGCTGAGTTCTCCCTGACCTCGGTCTTCGTCCCCGGTGGCGGCGGCGAGGGTCGGCGCGAGGCCATGGCTGGCTTCCTCGCAGTGGACTCGGAGACGGGCAACACGCCGGGCCAGGTGCGCGAGGATACGGCAAGCTGCGCCTCCTCGCCCTGCCGTCCTCGACGACAGTTCCCGGCCCCGGCCAGGTCCAAAACAAGTACGACTCCGACGAGAAGATCGCCACCCAGCTCAACCTGCTCAACCAGGCCGATTCGACGGTCATCCGAGGCAACCTCCTGACCCTGCCGGTCGGCGGTGGTCTGCTCTACGTGCAGCCCGTCTACGTGCAGGGCACGGGCTCCGCGTCATACCCGGTGCTGCGTTCGGTCCTGACAGCCTTCGGCGACAAGGTCGGCTTCGCGCCGACCCTTGAGGAGTCGCTGCGTCAGCTCGTCTCGGACGATGGGAGCTCGTCAACCTCTCCCGGCACGACGGCTCCACCGTCGGGGAATACCCCGCAGCCGGGTGCGAGCTCATCAGATGCGAGCGCCCAGCTGTCCCAGGCCGTCAGCGATGCTGCGCAGGCCATGCGTGACGCGGATGCCGCGATGAGCAAGGGCGACTGGACTGCGTACGGCGAGGCCCAGACGCGCCTGCACGACGCCCTGACTCGTGCAGAGGCCGCACAGGCAGCGCTCGGTACGTCCTCGTCGGCGACCCCGAACGCAGGCACGCCGACGCCCAGCCCGAGCCCATCCGCCACGAGCGGCGGACAAAGCGGCTCATAGTCGCTGATGGAAGCCGCTGCGCGCCCGGTCCCGCCGATCACACGTCGTGAGGGGGCCGGGCGCGCAGCCGTCTGTGGGGTGGGGAGTGTCGTGGGGGCGCTTTCCCAGCATGAGTTGTTGACCGGCATGCCCCGGCGCGTCGTTGCTATGGTGAGGGCATCTGTCCCTGGGATCCATCGACATCGTGGAAGGAAGACGATGACTCTGCCCAATAATCCCTTCGCTGCATCCGCGGATGTGCCGCAGCCGGCCCAGGAACCGTCGGAAGCTTCGTCGCTGCCTGCACCGACGGGTGCCCCCGTGATGGTGGCACCGGCAGCCGATCGTTATGGCGCGGCACCCCTGCACACCGGCGCAGCGAGGTCGTCGCGATCCATGCACGCACGCATTGGCGCGTGGATGGTCATTGTCCTCCAGGGGATCTCCCTGGTGCACGCATTCATTCCCTATCAGTTCGATCATCTCGACAATTATGTGAGCCGGTTCTCGAACCCGATGTTCTGGTTCTGGCGTCTGATGGGAGTTGTTGTCATCGCGCTTGCGGTGGTCTATCTCCGCAAGGGCACTGTTGTTGCGCGCTATGTCGCCGCGTGCATCATTTTGGTGCTGTTCTTCATCGTCGCTCCGGTCACGTACTTTGTTAACGATGCTCCGTGGACCTACGCGTTCATTCCGGACCCCGAAATTTACGAGATGGGCGCCTTGGGTGCGCGCTTGCTCTTGATGCGCGCGCTCGATTGGATCTGCGTGATCGCCGCGATCCTGCTCGCGATCCCTGACTTCAAGTCGGCGCCCGCGCCCTACGCGATGAGCGCTCCCGTCCCTGCCCCAGGAGCGGCTCCTGCCGGACAAGTTCCGCTTCCGTCGGCGCGCCCGAGGGCGCTTCTTCCGTGACGGCGCCCGAGGCCTCGTCCGCTCAAGCAACGAACACGTCAGGTTTTGCTGCGCCCCAGTGAGTGCTCAGGAGGCGTGGGAACCCGCCCGCTGCCAGATACTGACCGCTGGGACGTAAATCACCGTGCACGTTTGTGCCCTCCCCCTCGATGCGCTAGAGTATCTAGAGCCGACGCGGGGTGGAGCAGTTCGGTAGCTCGCCGGGCTCATAACCCGGAGGTCGCAGGTTCAAATCCTGTCCCCGCTACCACCACAGACCCGGTCCCGTGAGGGGCCGGGTCATTTGTTTCACGCCCATGTTTCATGGTGTGAACGTCTTGACGTATACAACCCTCGGCGCGATAGTATTGGCTGTTCGCCATCAGGAACTGCACCTACGGGTGCGAGAGGAATACAGATGAGCACTATCGATCCGTCGCAGCTTACCGCTGCCGACTTGAGCAATCCGGCGCTTTCGGCCCAGGATCTCGCGGACATCACCGCCGCTCGCCCGGACCTGCGTCCCTACGTCGCAACGCACCCGTCGCTGTACCCTGCCCTCGGGCAGTGGCTGGCGGATCAGGGTGTCGTTCCCGCGCAGCCCCCGGCTGCCCAGGAACCGGCTGTCTCCCAGTCCGAGGCCCCCGCGGAGGAAGCCGGCGAGCAGGCAGAGCCTTTCGCCGCCGCCCACGAGGAAGCACAGCCCACGGCTGATGCTACTCCGGCCGAGGTCCCTGTCGAGCAGCCCGCGGTCGAAGAGCCGCATGTTGAGGCTCCCGCAGAACCTGAGATTTCCCACGTCGAGCCCGAGGCTCCCGTGGCCGAGGCCTCCGACGACAACCTTGAAAAGGCGATCCTCGAGGGCACGGCGCAGTCCGAGGCCCCCGCGGGTGACGAGGCTGCTCCGGCCCCGTCGACCGAGGAGCAGATCGCGCAGTCTCCCTTCAGCAACCCGCCGCAGGCAGATGCTCAGCCGCAGGGCCAGCCCCAGGTGGATGCTCAGCCGCAGGGCCAGCCCCAGGCAGATGCTCAGCCGCAGGGCCAGCAAGCCCCCTTCGGCCAGCCCGAGTACGGCACAGCTCCTGCGCAGGCCAGCAGCAGTTTGGCGGCCAGCCGCAGCAGGGCCAGCAGGCTCCCTTCGGTCAGCAGGGTCAGCAGGGTCAGTCTCAGTTTGGTGGCCAGCCGCAGCAGGGCCAGCAGGCTCCCTTCGGCCAGCAGCAGTACGGTCAGCCGGGTTACGCTCCGGCGGGTCCGTCGGCGGGTCAGCAGTTCGGTGCTGCCGCCCAGCAGTTCGGTGCTGCCGCGAACTCGGCGTTCAACCAGTTCCAGACGGCCGTTGTGGCCGAAACGGGCAAGGTGAGCGGTCGTTCCGTTCGCGCGACCTACTCGCTCATCGGTATCGCCGCGTCGGCGGTGCTGATCCTCGTCTCGATGTTCCTGCCTTTCGTTTCTGCCTACGGCTACAGCGCGTCGATGTTCGAGGCGAAGGGCGGCTACTCGGCATTCCACCTCATCATGCTGATGGCTGTCGTCGGCCTGGGTGCCGCCTATTGGTTCACGAACCAGAAGTGGGCGTACCTGTCGGCGGGCATCGGCGCGCTTGTGGTGGCGTTGCTCGGTGTTATTCAGTTCATTGTCGCGATTAGTAATAAGTACGTCGATGCGAGCTTTGGTGCGTACATGTTGCTGCTGTTCTCCCTCGCGCTCGGCGCTGCGGGCGGCCTCCTGCTCATGGAGCTGAAGACCGGTGCGGTCGCTCCGATCAACAACCCGAACGCCTTCGGTGGCGCGTTCGCCGGTGCGCAGATGGGCCAGCAGCAGGGACAGTTCGGCCAGCAGCAGGGCGGCTTCCAGGCCCCCCAGGCCGGTCAGCCTCAGTTTGGTCAGCAGGCTCAGTTCGGCCAGCAGCAGGGCCAGCAGCCCCAGCTGGGCGACAAGCCCTACAATCCTTTCGGTCCCCAGGCGTGATGCGCTGAGAGCCTGATGGCATGAACGAGGGGCCCGCGGTGATCCGCGGGCCCCTCGTCTACGTTGTGGGTGTTATTCGTCGTCGTCTTCGCTGATGTCGACTCCAGCGACGCCATCGAGGTCGGCCAGGGTGGTCACCAGCAGCGAGCGTGAAAGGTCCTGGCGCGTCGCCGCGGTGAATCGCGCAGTGGTCGCGCGGTCACTTGAATCCGTGTGGGTCGACACCGTGGAGACGGTCCAGCCGAGAGCTGATACCTGGCTGAGGAGTGAGGACAGTACCCCGTGGCCGGGGGAGTAGTGGACCGTCAACGTGACCTTGTGTCCGTGCGCGCGCATGAGGATGAACTGAACGAGGGGCGTCAGGAGCGCGATCACGATGAAATGCAAAACCGTGCCGGCCACGGCAAGCCACCACAGGCCCGCCCCGCACGCCATGCCGATCGCCGCGGTCTCCCAGATGGTGGCCGCGGTCGTGAGGCCTCGAATCGCACCGTGACGGGTGAGGATGATGCCTGCGCCTAGGAAGCCGATGCCGGAGACGATCTGAGAAGCGACACGAGAGGGGTCGTAGCGAGTGATGCCGTCGACGAGGATGTCGGAGAATCCGTACTTGGAGATCAGCATCATGAGGCAGGCGGTGAGGCCGACGATGGCCTGCGTTCGAATGCCCGCGCTCTTGCCTCGGATTTGGCGCTCGAGGCCGATGGATGCAGAGAGGACGAGGGCGAGGAGCATCCAACCGATGCTCATAAGGGATTGCGTCATAGGAACCTCCTGCGGTGGCGTGGGTGGGTTTAGTGTAACTGCCCAGCGTGTGTGCGGCTCGTTTGGTGCGGGCGAGGTGATGGCGGGCAACAGGGTGACAAAAGCGGAAGGAGAACCCCGGCCTCGTTAAAGAATGAGAAAAGAATCTACCAACGTCGACACAAGCGTTTGTGGGACTAAGATGGGACTCGACGATCAACAGATGAGGAACCGACTCATGGCTACCCCCACTCCCGACGACATCGCCAGTGATGTGCGCGAGCGCTCCAACACGGCGCTCAAGCGCGGCCTGGCGTCGCGTCATATGCAGATGATCGCCATCGGCGGCGCGATCGGCACGGGCCTGTTCCTGGCCTCCGGTGCGACGGTCGCGAACGCCGGTCCGGGCGGTGCCCTTCTCGCTTACGCGGCGATCGGCCTGATGGTGCTGCTCCTCATGCAGTCCCTAGGTGAGATGAGCGCGCACCAGCCGGTCGCGGGCTCCTTCCAGACCTTCGCCACGAAGTTCATTTCCCCGTCCTTCGGCTTCGCGATGGGGTGGAACTACTGGTTTAACTGGGCGGTGACGGTGGCCGCGGACCTTGTGGCATCGGGCCTGGTGATGGCCTACTGGTTCCCGTCCGTGCCGTCGTGGATATGGGCGGTGGGCTTCCTCGTGATCGTCGTCGGGCTCAATGCGCTCTCGGCGAGAGTCTACGGTGAGGCCGAGTTCTGGTTGGCCGCCATCAAGGTCGTCATTGTTATCGTCTTTGTCCTGTCGGGCGTCTTCATGATCGCCGGCGTGATGGGCGAAAACTCTCCGGGTCTGTCGAATTGGACGATCGGGGACGCGCCCTTCCATAACGGCTTCGTGGGCGTTATCGCGGTCTTCATGATCGCGGGCTTTTCCTTCCAGGGCACCGAGCTGGTGGGCGTGGCAGCGGGAGAGTCTGAGAATCCGCGCAGGGACGTGCCGCGCTCGATCCGCACGGTGTTCTGGCGCATCATGTTCTTCTACATCGGCGCGATCGCCGTGATCGGCACGCTGCTGCCGTACACGGACCCGAGTCTGCTGAGCGCGGCCGATGACTCGGCGAACAACATTGCCCAGTCGCCCTTCACGCTCGTGTTCGCCCGCATGGGCATCGGCGCGGCGGCCGCCGTCATGAACGCGGTCATCCTGACCTCGATCCTGTCCGCGGGCAACTCGGGCCTCTACGCTGCCTCGCGCATGCTGCACTCGATGGCCCTCAAGCGCCAGGCGCCCGCGATTTTCGCCCGCGTCACCAAGGGCGGCGTTCCCGCCTACGCGATGGCGGTGACGACGGTGACCGCGGCGCTTGGCTTCCTCACGCAGCTGGTCTTCAACGACGCGTACATCTGGCTGGTGAATATCGTCGGTATTTCCGGCATCATCATGTGGCTGGGTATCGCGGTCAGCCATATTCGTTTCCGTCGCGCCTACCTGCTGCAGGGGTACCGCCTCGAGGACCTGCCGTATCGATCGCCGTTCTTCCCGGCCGTCCCATCATCGCGTTCATCATGTGCCTGGTGGTCATGGCGGGACAGAACTATGAAGCCGTGCTTCACGGCCAGGTCTGGGAGGTTGCCTCCTCTTACATCGGCTTGCCGCTGTTCGGTGTGGTCTGGTGGGGCTACCACGTCGCGCGCAAGGATCGGGTGGTGCCTCTGGCTGAGATGGACGTGGCGCCCGTCGAGATCGAACCCGTC
>CAKMQM010000262.1:0-13455 GCA_927911615.1 uncultured Xylanimonas sp. | reverse complement strand
CCGGCGAGTACGCCGGAGGATGGAACCACCGTGTTGACGGCGCCAACTCCAGTGGCAAGCGGATCGATCGCGTCCAGGAGCGGAATGATCGCCTGCTTGCAGGGCATCGTGACCGACAGACCGCGGAAGGACTCGTCCAAGCCTGAGATGAACTCGGGCAGGCTCGCCTCATCGTGCTCGATGCGGCGGTACTCCCATCCCTCAATTCCGAGGTCTTCCCATGCCGCCCGGTGGATCACCGGGGACAGGGAGTGCTCAATCGGGGAACCGATGACACCGGCCCACATCATGACGCTGTGCAGATCTTCGGGTTCGCGTTGCAGTACGCCTTGAACTGTTCGCGGTTCTTCTCCTGTTCCTCGAGAGTCGAGGCAAACAGGGTCTCACCCGTGTCCAGGTTGACCGTGACGAAGTACAGCCAGTTGCCCTCAGCCGGGTTCAGGACTGCCTTGACGGCCTTCTCGCTCGGCTGTCCGATCGGGGTCGGAGGCAGACCTGCGTGCAGGCGCGTGTTGTAGGGATTGTCGTTGTCCAGGTCCGCCTGGTCCGGAACGCCGCTGGTCTTTCCGACGCCGTACAGGACGGTCGAGTCCATGCCGAGGTACCCCTTCGTCTCACCATTCGTGTCGGCGAGGCGATTCTCGATGACGCGAGCGACCATCGGCATGTACTTGTCGATGTTCATTTCACCATCCACGATCGATGCCTTAATCAGGACGGTCTGCCGATCCGCGGGGGCAACGCCGAGACGATCAAGCTCATCGACGGTTCCCTTCACCATCCGCGCGATGACGGTCGTCGGCGTGTCATCCTCGGAGACCTCGTAGGAACCGGGCAGCAGCCATCCTTCGGCGTTTCCGCCAGCCTCAGACGGCAGGCCGATCGCTTCCGTGTCGGCGAAGGCGGCGTCCACCTGTTCCTCGGTGACGCCCATGATGTCAACGATCCGCTTCTTGACCTCGGACATCTTCTGACCCGACGTGATCGTAATCGTCGAATCGACGCGGTTCGTCTCATCCAGCAGGCCTGCGAGCGCACCGGCTGCACTCATCTGTTGCTTCAGGCGGTACGTACCGGGGCGAATGGACATCGATGCCGCTGTCTTCTCGAACTGACGCACGAAGGCTCCGACGGACTTCACGACGCCCGCATCCACGAGCGCCTGGCCGATATCGCGACCGGACGAATTCTCTGCGATCGTCACCTCGACCGAGCCGGTGCCCGGTCCGGGGAAATCATCCGATGCAGTCGTCGACGAGTTAAAGAGCTGATCGTAGGCGACGTAGCTGGCACCCGCCAGCAGGCCGAGCACCAGAACGATAATGAAGAAGGACCGCACCCGACGACGGCGCTTGCGCTTGCGTGCCGCTCGTCGTTCACTGGCGAGGCGGCGAGAACGCATGCCCGTGGTCTCAGAAGGCGATTCTGCTCCCTGCGCTGCACTGCGCTGACGCAGCGCCGCACCGGACACGCGAGGAGTCGCGCCCGTATCCGTCACTTCGTCGAAAGAGGGAAGTGTGCGCCCACCCCGCGCCGTTGCCGCAACGGGCGCCACGGCCTCGTCACGAGAGGCACCGCCATGCAAGTCGGTTCCCTGAGCGGGCGTCGCGGTCGTGTCCTGCGATGCATGCTGCTCGTGTAGCTCGGCATCCGAATAGACCTTTCGCTCGCCGGAATGAATCTCTCGACGAGAACGGAAGGGGTAAGGGGGAGGCGTACTCATGCGTGCGCTCCTTCACTTGGTTCGAGGATGATTTCCTCACCGGGAGCTCGACCGCCCATCCGTTCGAGCTCGAGTGCCTGTTCCAAAATGATCTGCGCCGCGACCTGGTCAATGACGCTGCGATGCTCGATCTCAGGAATCCCGGATGCGCGAAGACGCGCGTGCGCCTGGTTAGACGTCATGCGTTCGTCGACCATCGCCACGCGAACATCGGGAACAAGCTTCTTAATGCGGCGCGCATACTTACGCGCACCCTTCGCTGAGATCCCCTCTCCCCCACGCAAGTGCCGAGGAAGGCCAACGATCACTTCGATCGCATCGTGGCTACGCACAATGTCGGCTAAGCGATCAAGATCGGACAGATCGGGAGCCCTGTGAAGGGTTTCGACAGGCATCGTGAGAATCCCGTCGGGGTCGCACCGGCTGACGCCGACACGCACGGTGCCGACGTCCACGCCGATGCGAATACCCCGACGAATACTCACAGAGCCTCGATTTCCTTGCGGATCGCGTCGATCGCGTCGGCAATACCCTCAGGCTTGGTGCCGCCGCCCTGAGCGATGTCGTCACGGCCACCGCCGCCACCGCCCATGTATTTGCCGACGGCGCGAACCAGCGCACCGGCCTTCACCAACGCCTTGCGCGCTGCCTCGTTCGTCGCGACGACCAGCGAGGGCTTGCCACCGACGACCCCACCGAGGGCAACGACGGTCCCGCGCTCATTGCCGAGGCGGTCACGCACATCGAGCGCAAGGGTACGCAGAGCGTCCGCGGACGGCATCTCACCGACCGAGGAGGCGACGACGGTCACGGGACCGATAGCCTTCGCGGAAGCCGCCAGGTCGGCGCCCTGGCTCAGAGCCTGTGCCGTGCGGACCTTCTCGAGCTCCTTCTCGGACTCGCGCAGCTTGGTCAGCAGCGACTCAATGCGCTCGGGCAGTTCATCGGCGCGGCCGCCCACGAGCTGGGAGAGCTGGTTGACGAGCGCGTGTTCCTTGGCCTGGAACTCGTATGCGCCGTCGCCCACCAGCGCGTCGATACGACGCACGCCCGAGCCGACGGATCCCTCGGAGAGCACCGTGATGCGGCCAATGTGACCGGTCGTGGGCACGTGGGTGCCACCGCACAGCTCGCGGTCGAACCCATCACCGATGGTCACGACGCGAACCTCGGAACCGTACTTCTCACCAAACAGTGCGATCGCGCCAGCTTCACGCGCGGCATCGAGGCTCATGACCTCGGTGGTCACGGCCAGATCCTCGGCAAGCTTCTCGTTGACGAGAGCCTCAATGTCGCTCAGCTGCGAGCCCTCAAGAGCGGACCCGTGGCGGAAGTCGAAGCGCAGGCGCGACGGCGAGTTCTCCGAGCCCGCCTGGGTGGCGTCCTCCGAGACGACGTTACGCAGGCCCGCGTACACCATGTGGGTCGCGGTGTGAGCACGTGCAATGGCGAGACGACGCTGGCCGTCGATCTCGGCGTACGCCTTCTCACCCACCGTCATGCCGCCCTCGGTGAGGGTGCCGCGGTGGACGCTCAGGCCACGAATCGGTGCCTGGACGTCGTGGACCTCGACAACACCGCCACCTGCAAGGCGAATGGTGCCGTGGTCGGCGAGCTGGCCACCCATCTCGGCATAGAACGGAGTGCGATCGAGGATGACCTCGACTTCGGCGGGAGCACTGGCAGCAGGAGCCGCCACACCGTCGACGAGCAGAGCCTCGACCGTGGCCTCGGCAGCCTGCTCCGTGTAGCCCAGGAACGTCGAGCCGCCGCCCATCGCCTTCTCGATGTCGTGGAAGACGCGGACGTCGGTGTGCCCGGTCTTCTTCGAGCGAGCGTCGGCGCGTGCGCGCTCCTTCTGCTCGGCCATCAGCGTGCGGAAGCCCTCCTCGTCGACCGACACGCCCTGCTCGGCGGCCATCTCGAGGGTCAGATCGATCGGGAAGCCGTAGGTGTCGTGCAGCGAGAACGCCGACGCACCAGAAATCACGGGGGCTCCCTTCGATTCCTTCGCCGTTGCAACCGCCGCATCCAGGATCGTCGTGCCGGCGCTGAGGGTGCGACGGAACGCGTCTTCTTCCGCGTAAGCAACCTCGGAGATCGTCTTCCAGTTGGTCTCCAGCTCGGGGTACGACGCCTTCATCGCGTCCTTCGACGCCGTGAGCAGCGTGGGCATCGTCGCCTCATCGACGCCGAGCAGACGCATCGAGCGAACCGCGCGGCGGATCAGGCGGCGCAGCACGTAGCCGCGGCCATCGTTGCCGGGACGCACACCGTCGCCGATGAGACAGTGAGGAGGAACGCGACGTGGTCGGCCAGACGCGCATGCGCACGTCGTCGTCATAGGCGGCACCGGCCTCGGGGCCAGCGGCACCCAGACCGTAGCGCTTACCGCTCATCTGCATGGCGGCCTCGATGACGGGGAAGACCTCGTCGATCTCGTACATGTTCGGCTTGTCCTGCATGACGAAGGCCAAACGCTCCAGGCCAGCGCCCGTATCGATCGCCTTCTTGTCCAGCTCGCCCAGCAGCGGATAGTCCTTGCCGGAGCCCTCACCGCGCATGTACTGGTCGAACACCAGGTTCCACACCTCGAGGTAACGGTCGCCACCCGGGTCGACGGTACCTCCCACGGCCTCGGGGCCATACTCGGGGCCGCGGTCGTAGTGCCACTCGGCGCAGGGACCCGCCGGGCCGGGCTGGCCCGTGTCCCAGAAGTTCTCCTCGCGCGGCAGACGCACGATGTGCTTGGGGTCCATGCCGATCTGCTTCGTCAGCACGTCGAAAGCCTCATCGTCCTGATCCCACAGGGTCACCCAGAAGCGATCGCCATCCAGGCCGTACATGCCCTCGTCGCGCGAGCCAGTCAGCAGCTCCCACGCGTAGTTGATCGCACCTTCCTTGAAGTAATCGCCGAAGGAGAAGTTGCCGTTCATCTGGAAGAACGTGCCGTGACGGGTCGTCTTGCCGACGTTGTCGATGTCGTTCGTGCGGATGCACTTCTGCACCGACGCAGCACGAGGCCACGGCGCGGGCTCAACGCCCGTGATATAGGGAATAAACGGAACCATGCCCGCGATCGTGAACAGAATCGAGGGCTCCGGCGAGACGAGAGAAACGGAAGGACGAATCTCATGCCCCTGCTTCTTGAAGTATTCGAGCCAGCGGGTGCGGATTTCAGACGTACGCATAGTCCCCCATGTTAGACGGTTGGCGCCCCTCACGGCACATCGGCGCGCGCAAGCGGACAGTGGATAAAAGAAAAACCGCGCCCCCCGAGCATGGCTCGGGGGCGCGGGAATGACTTGTGTCAGCGCGAGTAGTGCTCGACGACCATCTGAACGTCGACGGTCACGGGGACCTCAGCGCGCTTCGGGCGACGCACCAGGGTCGCCTTCAGGCGGGCCAGGTCAACGTCCAGGTACTCGGGGACGGCGGGCAGCACGTCGCGGTGAATACCCTCAGCGGCGATCTCGAAGGGAACCGTGGTCTGCGACTTGGGCTTGACCTGCAGGGTCTGGCCGGGCTTCACGCGGAACGAGGGGCGATCGACGATCTTGCCGTCAACGAGGATGTGACGGTGAACGACGAACTGACGAGCCTGCTGGATGGTGCGGGCGAAGCCGGCGCGCAGGACGAGGGCGTCCAGACGCATCTCGAGCAGCTCAACCAGGTTCTCACCGGTCAGGCCAGCGGTACGACGGGCCTCTTCGAAGGCGCGGCGCAGCTGCGACTCACGGATGCCGTACTGGGCGCGCAGACGCTGCTTTTCCTTCAGACGAACGGCGTAGTCGGAATCCTGGCGGCGGCGGGTACGGCCGTGCTCACCGGGGCCGTAGGGACGCTTCTCGAAGTAGCGAACGGCCTTGGGGGTCAGAGCCAGACCGAGGGCGCGAGACTCGCGCACCTGCTTGCGGGAACGATTCGTTGTCATGTTTCTTCTTCCTGTTTCTCATGTCATGCCGGGAATCCCGGCATGGGGCCAACTCCAGGATCACGTCGATCCGTCGGCTAAGGCCCCAGGTGCCCGCTGGTGCGGACAACTGTTCCATCCTAGCGTCTTTTCAGCAGATTGCGAATCACACTGAGCCGCTTCGTGAGCATCGCCTCATGTCCATTTTCGGTTGGCTCATAGTACTGCGTACCGTCCAGGTCATCCGGGAGGTACTGCTGCGCGGCGACATGGTGCGGCTGATCGTGCGCGTAGAGGTACCCGTCGCCATGGCCCAGAGTCTTCGCACCGGCATAGTGCGCATCGCGTAGATGCTCCGGAACCGCTCCCCCACGTCCGGCGCGCACATCCGCGATCGCGCGGTCAATCGCCAGATAGGTCGCGTTCGACTTCGGTGCTGTCGCTACGGCGACAACTGCCTGGGCGAGAAGGAGACGCGCCTCGGGCATGCCAATGAGAGCAACGCCCTGCGCGACACTCACACACGTCGTGAGCACCTCAGGAGCCGCCATCCCGATTTCCTCGGAAGCGGCGATCATGATGCGCCTCGCGATAAAGCGCGGATCCTCCCCGGCCTCGATCATGCGGGCGAGATAGTGCAGCGAGGCGTCCACATCGGACCCCCGCATGGACTTAATGAACGCGCTCGCGACATCGTAGTGCTGATCCTTGCTCCATCGAACCAGGGCTTGGTTCGCCGCTGCCTCGACGCTCGCGACAGTGATCTCGCCAGAGCCGTCGTCACTGGCAACGCCTGCCGCCGCCTCGAGGAGAGTCAACGACTTGCGCGCATCCGAGCCCGCCAGGCGCACGAGGCCGGCCACGGCCTCGTCGGTAATGGAGAAGCGACCGCCGAGGCCGCGCTCATCTGCCAGCGCGCGCCGAATCAGTCCCTCGATTGCATCCGTGTCCAGGGGGCGCAACGTCAGCAGGAGGGAGCGTGAAAGCAGCGGCGAAATAACCGAGAAGGATGGATTCTCCGTCGTCGCCGCGACGAGAACGACCCACCGATTCTCAACCGCCGGAAGCAGTGAATCCTGCTGCGACTTAGAAAAACGGTGCACTTCGTCGACGAAAAGAATCGTTTCTTCTCCCCCGCTGGCGAGGGTTCGGCGCGCATCATCCACGACCCGCCGAACGTCGCTCACGCCGGAGGAAACGGCGGACAGCTCAATGAAACGTCGCCCTGACGCACGCGCTATCAGATAAGCGAGGGTCGTCTTACCCGTACCCGGCGGCCCCCACAGCACCACTGAGGAAACCGCGACACCGTCACTCGAACCGGGCGACAGGAGGCGGTCGCAGCGGTCGCCCCCTCACCGAGCAAGTGGGACTGCCCAACCACCTCATCGAGGGTCGTCGGGCGCATACGAACGGCGAGGGGCGCGCCCGCGTTGAAAGCAGGCACGCCCGACTCGTCGACAGATTCAGAATCAAACAGATCCATGAAACCTAGCTTAGGACAGAGTGACTCCACTCGAGGAAGAGCCGATCTTAGGACCGGAGAGAACCTGGACGACCACGAGGCCACCGAGGATCAGCATGCAGGCACCGGCACCGAGCAGGTATCCGTTGAGGCCCTCGGACTCATCGCCAGCGAGCGAGGAGGACAGCATCTCCGCGTGAAGCTTCACGGCACCCGATGCGTCCACCGACGAACCGTTGGCAGCTGCACCGACAGCGGAAGCGACCTTAAATTCGGCCCATCCAACGAGCTCGTGCGAGCGGTTTGCAACAACGACCTTGTACTCACCGGTCGGCAGACCCGTGAGGTCCATGGTGACCTTGTTGGATTCTTCGACCTGCAGCCAGCGAGCCTCGCCGGTCTGCATGATGTTGGCGCTGACCCAGTCGCCGACGGCAGCCTTCTCCGCCGGCACGTTGATCGTCAGCTGGCCGGCCGTGAAGGCTGCGCTGACACCGCCCTTATTCGAGTCGTTGAGCTGGGACACGTCACTAATCGGCGAGACGGGGGTCTCGGACGGCTGCGAAGCGGTCGCGGAAGCGGACGGGCTGGGCGTGGGGGACGCGCTCTCGGAAGGAGTCGGGCTCGGGCGCACGGCCGGCAGCTGAGGGTCGTCGGGCACCGGCGCGGGAGCGACGGAAGGCTCCGTCGTGGGCTCAACGACCGGGTCCGGTGCGGGCACCGGAGCAGGATCAGTGGTCGGCTCGCTCGTCGGAGCAGGCTCAGGATCCGTCGTGGGGGCAGGCTCGGCCGTCGGCTCGTCCGTGCGAGCCGGCGAAGCCGTCGGATCATCGGTAGGCGAAGCCGTCGGATCTGTGGTGGGAGCGGGCGTCGGATCGTCGATGTTACCCGTGTACGGCGTGTAGATGCTCACCGTGCCATACATAGGGTTGGGCTCGACGCCCGAAGTATCACTGCGGTAGAGCACGACGGTAATCGTGTGGGTCTCCCCCGGCAGCCACTTCACACCCTCAACGTTGTTCGTGCCATCTGGCACAGGCGCGTAGATATACCAGTTCTTCAACGACTGAGCGGCCCACAGATCAGGGTCCGAAGGTGTCACCGTCTCGCCGCCGCGCTCGAAAGTCGGACGGGTGAGCGGAGTGACACCCCCATGATCGAGGATGAGTCCCCAGTGCCCAGTTTCGGCGAACTTGGCCGCGAAGTCGGCATTGTTCGCGATATTGACCGCGATCTTGTCCCCCGCCCGAAGGGCGTAGTGCGGTATTGCGTCATCGGCGCGCGCGGCGAAACCGGGGATCGCGAGACCGATGCCCGCAAACAGGAACAGTGCCATGAGCAGGCTCATAATTCGACTGCGACCGACGAAGCTCCGAGCGGCTATGGCAGACGATGCTCGTCCGTGCTGCATACCGTTCTCCTTAGTGACTTAATCCGCAGAAACTATTGTATCGGATCAAGAGTAACAGGCGTAACGCGCAAATGCTAAATCCCAACACACACCATGTGGTTAATGCACATATTCCCAGTGCATCGCCGCAGGTGTGCGAGCTTTAGCGCAACAGTCCGTGCGAGCGGCGAACAATGCTAACCGTCACGACTGCTCCGAGAAGGGCGAGGAGACCGCCACCAGCGAGGATCCAACCGTTAAGGCGAGACTCCTGCTCGCGAACAGCCTGGTTCGTGGCCTGCTGCTCTGAATGAGCCTTGGGGCCGATCTGCGACGCAGACACGCTCTCCTGCTCCGCGGACGGGGAGGGGGACGGTGCGCCAGCGTTCGAACCTGCGTCACCGCTAGCACTCGAAGAAGATCCGTTGCCACCGGAGGAAGCCGCAGACGAGGCCGAGGCGGAGGGCGTCGGCGTCACCGACGAGCGCGAGGTATCCGATGCATCTGCTGAGGGGGTCGCGCGAGGGGACGGAGGAGCCACCACAGTCGAGGGAGCGCTGGCCGACGCGTCGCTTGTCGTGTCTCTAGAAGCATCATCGGTCAGATCAACATCGGGCTTCGCAGCATTATCAGCCGCGTTGTCAGCGGGAGAATCCGTCGGTCCGTCAGTGGCCACATCGGAGGTCGCATGACCATCAGGCTCAGTCGACGGCTCATCCGCGGGCACGCGAGAAGGCTCGTCCGTCGGCGTCAGAGAGCACGCATGCGCCTGCTCGGTGGCCTCAACGACCGTCACAGACACCTGCACATAGGTGCCGGTCACGCCGTCGCCGATCATGATCGAGTGCTCAGAACCAACCGCCCACGTCGACGGCAGCTCAATATCAGCGCTAAATTCGCCGGCAGTCGACACTTCGGCGACGCTCCACGCAGCCTTATTACGAGCAACAGCCGCGGGAACCCAGGCGGGAAGCGTGACGCCGTCGGGGCGAACCTCCTGCCCATCGTCGAGCGTGACGATGACAAAGCCGCGAGATGTCTCAGAACTAGCGCCCCAGCCAGAACCCTCCACATGCAGCGGAGAACCGACAGGGACAACAGACGAAACGACGATGGATGCACCCTCATCAGCAGCGGTGAGACACTGTCCGCCCACGCCAACAACTCCGTCAACACTGTATGCGGGCTGCGCAGCGACAAACACTCCACCAACAATGGAAGCAGACGCGGTCAGAGCCAGTAGAGGCATGCGCAGTCCCCTACCGTGCGATCGCATCTGTGTCGTCATCTGTGTCCTTTTCTATCTCGACGGGATGTCGTGCGCTAATCGGCTTCACCAGGCCCAGAATCAATATGTCAGTGTCCGAGTAACCACTAGCTACAGACACCATCCTATTGCCTGCTGCCTGTTCTGCAATTGCGAACAACAAGCAAATTACCGGAACATGCAGTCAAAACATGTTTTTATCAGGAAATATCAGCCTTCTAGGAACCTGTTGTGACTTATATTATCCGACAATCATGGGGCTGCGTGACCCGCCGGTCAACATTTGAGATATTGGGAATCACAACACACGGGTCATCGAGTCGGAATCACCAGTGGCGATCCGGTCTCCGGGTCGTCGATGATCCTGCACGGCACACTGAAAACGCGTTCGATAAGGTCTGCCGTCACGACGTCACGCGGCGCCCCCTGGGCCACGATCTCACCGTCCTTCATGAACACGAGGTGCGTCGCGTACCGGAATGCCAGATGCAGGTCATGCAGGACGGCAACGACCGTCACGCCGTCCCTATGGAGGCGCTGCGCCAAACGCAGGACTTCCAGCTGGTGGTTGAGGTCAAGATACGTCGTTGGCTCATCAAGGAGCAGAATATCCGTCGCCTGGGCAAGAGACATCGCGATCCACACACGCTGACGCTGTCCACCCGACAGCTCGCCCACGCGACGCCCCACCAGGTCAGCAACCCCAGCGTCCTCCATCGCGCGAGCCACTGCCTCGTCGTCCTCGGTGCTCCACTGATGGAGCACCGACTGATAGGGATAGCGGCCGCGAGCAACCAAATCCTCGACAAACATGTCGCCCGGAGCAACCGACGACTGAGCAAGCAAACCCAGGCGACGCGCAAGAGCCTTCTGATTCATGTCCGCAACGCTTCGTCCATCCAGCTCGACCACACCGCGTCGCAGGCCGAGTACCCGGGCCAGCGAACGCAGGAGCGTCGACTTTCCGCAGGCGTTCGGGCCAACGATGACGGTCAGTTCGCCTGGCAGAACATCCAGAGAAAGCCCTTCGAGGATCGGGTCATTTTTCCCATAGCCGACGACGATGTCCCGAGCACTCAGCCCACGGCTCACAGCGGTCTCACTCACGATCTCACCTCACGAATTAACAACCAGAGAAGGTAGACACCTCCAACAACACCCGTCACGACGCCAACGGGAAGCTCGGCCGGAGCGACGAGCCTCTGTGCGCACACGTCTGAGACCAGCACAAGAAGTGCACCAACGAGGGCGGACGATGTAAATCCGACTCCCCCGCCGCCGCACAGCCGATGCGCGACATGAGGCGCGGCGAGAGCAACAAAAGCAACCGGACCCGCCACCGATGTTGCGGATGCGACGAGTAGGATCGCGACGACGATAAGGAGCACACGGGTGCGACGTACTCGCACGCCAAGCCCCGTCGCAACGTCGTCGCCCATCGCGACGAGACCGAGGGGCACCGCGAAGACGGCGCACACCACAACGACAGCACCGATCACGATCAGCAAAGGCATCAGACGCGCGATAGTGACGCCGGAGAATGAGCCGGCACTCCAGAGCTGGGCACGCTGCGCTGCTTCCAGCGGAGCCTTGACGATAAGCAGCGAATTGACAGCACGCAACGCCGCCGAGCAGCCAATGCCAACAAGGACGACGCGAATACCCGTGACTCGCATACCACCCGCGCATGCGAGAATGACCGCACCCGAAACGAGTCCTCCGAGCAACGCACCCACCCCAGTGACCGTGGGGCTCGAGCCCAGGATGATGATCGCAATCAGGGCGCCGGTCGCGCACCCCGTCGACAGACCGACGATGTCGGGGCTACCGAGTGGGTTGCCCGAGATTGTCTGGAAGATACGCCCGGCGATTCCAAGCGCTGCGCCGACAGCAATCGCTGCGAGCATGCGCGGCAGGCGCACCGACTGGACGAAGTAGACACCCAGGAAATCGTCCCGAGGCCCGCCGTCTCCCAGAAGACGACGGAACGAGTCACCGGCACTCAGCCCGTAGTCGCCCAGAGTCAGCGAATAAACGGCTAAGGCGGCGAGGAGAATAAATCCGATGAGCACGACGGCGGCGCTGCGTCGGTGCACGCGCACCGACAAACGGCGCAGCGAAACGGTCTTGTAGCGCGAGGAAGCTGGCGTCATGACATGCCCTTTCCGCGCGCCCCCAGGATGAAGAACGGAGCACCAATCAGAGCGACGATGACGCCCACGGGAACCTCGGACGGGGCGAGCACGAGGCGTGAAACGACATCAGCACCGCACACCCAAGCAGCTCCGACCACGATAGACCAGAGGGCAATGGCGCCCTGCCGGGCTCCGACAACACGCCGCACCATGAGCGGCACCGCGAGGCCAACGAACGTGAGGGGCCCACCCAGAGCAGTCGCTCCCCCGGCCAGCGCCGTCACTGCGACGACCCCTAGCACACGAATAAGTCGCACGCGCACTCCGAGGCTCACCGCTGCGTCGTCGCCGAGTGCAAGGACACCCAGTGCCGAGGTAATGAGAAGCGCAACGACAGCGCCGACGGCGATCACTGCACCCGTGCTCGCCACCGAGGCCATGTCAACGCCTTCCAATGATCCCGATGCCCAGTATCGGAATTCATTGAAGGCGTACTGGTTCGCGGCGAGAACAGCCTGAGTGAGTGAGGCGAGAGCAGCCGATACGGCAATGCCGGCCAGGGCGAGGCGCGATCGAGATCCTCCCCCGCTCCCCGAAATAGCGAACACAAGACCGGCAGCCACGCCCGCGCCGATGAGCGAAGCGCCGAGCGTCGCCGTGCGGGTGGCGACGCCACTCGCGGCCGTCACCGTCACAACAAGGAATGCAGCTCCAGCGTTGATGCCGAGGACGCCAGGATCGGCGAGAGGATTTCGGGTCATCGCCTGCATGATGGAACCTGCCAGCCCCAGCGCCCCGCCGATGACGAGCGCGGCGACGGTGCGCGGAACACGCAGTTGCGTGACCACCTGGGCATCCTGGCTGACTCCGCCGTTCACGAGCGCGTCCCACACCACGTCGGGAGCAATCTGGCGAGAGCCCAGAGCGAGCGACGCAAGGGTGACGGCGGCAAGCACCAGCGTCGCCACTGCGCAGGCAATGGCGACGCTGGCGATGCGACGTGTCGTCATGTCAGGTCATCGACCCGGTGTGTTCGTCCATCGACCTCAGGAGGCCGGGACAAACTGGGCCTCAATGCTCGAGATGATGCCGTCCATGAGGAGGTAACCACCGGTGGAGGTCCAGAGGGACCCGTCGACGGGAATGACGTGGTTCGCCTGGACGGCGTGAAGCGAGTCGAAACCGACGGTGGTCTTGGCCTCTTCGAGGGCTGCGGCCGAGGCCTCGACGCCCGTGTTACCACCGGCGGAGGGGTTATTCACCGAAGCCTTGCCCAGCGTGCCGAAGAAGATCCAGTCGGCGTCGATCTGATCGATGTTTTCCAGCGACACGGGTTCGGAGTGGCCCTCGCCGTCACGGTCCTGGTTTGCGGGACGCTTCATGCCGAGCGCGGTGAGAGCCTGGCCAGCGGGGAGCTCCTTGAGGATGAGGCCGGCGCTATCACCCTGCCAACGCACGACCGAGTAGGTCTGATCAAGGTAGCCGGCATCCTTCAGGCGGGCGCTGACGGAGGCAACGTGCTTGTCGAATTCCGCGAGCTTGGTCTCAGCCTGGTCGGCAAG
>CAKMQM010000261.1:0-7829 GCA_927911615.1 uncultured Xylanimonas sp. | reverse complement strand
GGGCTTGTGTCGAAGGGGATTCAACCTGATCGGGGAGATTCAACCCGTTCTGATTGGGTGGAATCTTCCCGATGGGGTGGAATCCTCCCGATCGGGTGGACCGTTGGCATAATCAAGCTGTTGAGGCGCCCGAAGTGGGTTTCGGCGTGCGTGGGGAGGGGCTCTTGAAGCTTGGAACTAAGGCGTGATGCAGGATGTGGATCGATAGCCTTCCTCGTGACCACGCTTTGGCTTGTTCCCAAATGGTGTTACACCACTTAGCTGGGTATTACACCAGCTGGGAACCGGTATAATGCTCTCTAACTGGTGTAATGCTCTGTCACGGATGGGACCTGTGTGGGGTGGGATCCGCGTTCAACTTACTGTCTGGAATTATTCATACGTCGTGGCCAACTGCCGATGGAGTGCTGTCAACGCGGGGATGAGGGCGTAAGTGTCCTAGCGTTCGCTGTACAACGCGCTGGTCAGTGACGAGCCGTAGACATCCGGCTCTGGGAGACGGATACGGTTGAAGGCTCCCTGTACACGCTCAACTGTGGTGCAATCGTAACCGGTGACTTCCAGCGGGAGTGGAGAACCTGGAAGAGTGTGTGCATCTGCTGCAAAATCATACCGAAGGAAATGTAGAGCGCCGGGTTGTGGGGCATAGCCGAAGTCAAGGTTCCCCGGTCCGCCAAGGCGTGTGAGTAGCCGCTCGTAGATTGGCGTTGGGCTCACAAACCAGAGGCCAGATCGACAGAGGCTCTCGCGTTGGAGGATTTGGCCCTTGTAAATTAGCTGCGGAATGATCCGTTTTGAGACGTTTTCCCAGTTGAGGCCAACTGTTGATTTAACGGTGCTTCGTGAGGGTGTTAGGAGTGCGCTCCGAGAATCGCGGTAGTTGCCGGTTGTATCAATGGTCTGCACCTCAACTGAGGTGAACTCCGTGAGCTTTCCGTTCTCGTCGATATGAGCGAGAACCCAGTCAGCGAAGTAGTTTCCAACGCCGTCTCTCTTTGGTAGTTTAAGCTCTTTACCCCATTTGTGGCCAAAGACGGCAACAGCTCCCCCTTCTTCTCGAGCATGAGCAAGCGCGCGACGTCCCGGATAGAGAGGCAATTTTTTGTTAAAATGTCTTTTCAGCGACGATCTGAAGTATGCGATAGTTATCAGCGTAGAGCCGCTGGGGGCAACAGATAACGGGGGTCTCAGACGTTGCTTGCCTAATTGTGCATGCGCCGGAACGCTCTCCGTCCCGACCAAGAGGCTTGGTGCATAGCTCATTGATGAAAGGGCAGAGTTGGTTCTTGGCAGCTTCAAGAGCGGTGCCAGAATGATCATTAAAACGATAGCCGAAAAACTCGTGAATATAGCCGGCCATTATGCGCTCCTTAGATGGGCTGCGATTTGTGAACCAATTGCCTGGGCGAGCATTGGGGGAACGGCGTTGCCAACTTCTGCATACTGGTCCGCTAGGGCCCCTGTGAAGTGGTACGTATCGGGGAAAGACTGAATCCGTGCGGCCTCACGAACGGTGAATACGCGATCTGCTGAGGGGTGGAAAAAGGCTCCCCAGTGGGGGTCGCATTTCGTTAGAATTGTCCCGGAAAGATCATTCCAGCGCGGTCGACCATAGCGTTTTGTGTGATCGGATTTCCGTGCCCGCTGCATGCCAGCAGGAAGTAAAGAATGCGGGATGTTTGTCCAATTGCCTCCCGGGGGGATGTGAGAGAGTCGTTCAAGGTTGATCCCCGACAGGTTGCTAGAAAAATGATTGTAGACACCAGTACTGTCTGCGCGAACCTGCTGTTGGAAGACAGAGGATGCAGGAGAATTGTATTGTGCGATGGTACTTTGTGCGTTGAAGGGCGACGGTGAGAGTGGGAGGTCAGAGATCGCATCGTAAAGCGTTGTGGCCAGAGGCACCGTGGCATCCGCAGGCTTCTCGAGTATGTCTTTCCCCTGAAAATTATGAGAAAAGTTCGCTCTTACCTGGGCATAGTGTGTCGGCTGTGGCCAGAAGGAATCCTCATCGTGGGAGTTCAGTGTGCCGACAATGATCGTGCGCCACCGTGTCTGAGGTACACCGTGGTATGCAGCACTCATGATTTTGACAGAAATGTGGTAACCATATTCTTCGAGTGAAGAAATGATCGCTGCGAGTGTGCGTCCTCGTTCAAATGAGACTAAGCCTGGAACATTTTCGATGAGGATTGCGCGCGGCATAAACTCTTCGGCAAAGCGTAGGAACTCGCGAAAAAGGTGGTTTCGCGGATCTTTGTTAGAACGCACAGGGGCGTTGATGGAGAAACCCTGACAGGGTGGTCCTCCGGCTAGTAAATCGAGATCACCCGGTTTGAGCCCGAACCGTGTACGTACATCACGTGCATCAACCTGGCGAATATCATCGACAGCAACATCTGTCTCCTGGTGGTTCAGAGCGTAGGCTGCAGCATATTTGGGATGCAACTCTGAGGCGAACAAGGGCTGAAATCCTGCTTGGGTGAGTCCCGTCGACAGACCGCCGGCACCTGCGAATAGGTCAATGCTGGTGAACATGTGTCCTGCCCTTTGCGTTCTCAGGAGTCTTAGTGTGTTAACGAGTGGCAACGAGTTTTTCCTCGTGCTCATCGCTGCTGAACATCAGGGTAATGCCCTGCGCCTTCATCTGCGTGCAGGGGCGTGCACAGGGTGCGATTTTTATCGCGTGTAATGCCCCTTAGACCCCGAGGGCGTCCAGCAGCGGGCGCATCTTTGCCTCGGTCTCGGCCAGCTCGGCGTCCGGGTCGGAATCCGGCATGATGCCGGCCCCCGCGAAGAGGCGCAGACGCGTGCCCGACGTGAGCCCGCAGCGCAGTGCGACCGCAAACTCACCGTTGCCCGCCGTGTCGACCCAGCCCACGGGCCCCGAGTAGCGGCCGCGTTCCGTGTCTTCCAGCTCCTCGATGAGACGCATCGCCGCGTCGCGCGGGGTGCCGCACACGGCGGCCGTCGGATGCAGGGCGGCCACCAGATCCAGCAGATGCGTCTGACCTAGGCGTGCATGCACGTCCGTCGCCAGGTGAACGACGTTGGGCAGCGACAGGAGGAACGGTCCCTGAGTCGTCACCGAGGAGCACAGCTGCGTCAGGATCGAGGACACCGACTCGGAGGCCAGGTCATGCTCGCGCAGATCCTTCGCGCTCGACGCGAGCGCCTCGCCCTCGCCGGGCTTGCACGTGCCCGCCAGGACGCGAGAGCTCGCCGTGCCGTCCGAGGCCGCGATCAGCATCTCCGGGGACGCACCCGCCAGCGAATCCACGCAGAAACGCCACGTCGACGGATACAGATCACTGAGGCGCTCAAGCAGGAAACGCTCGTCGAATCCGTGTGCGCACCGCACCGTCATATCGCGCGCCATGACGGCCTTGTCGGCGGCGCCATCGCGCAGGCGCTGCGCCATCGCTCGCACCGAGTCGCGCCACTGGCCGCGCGACATCGACCCGTGCCCAAACGTCAGGGACTCCGGCACGCGCGGGGCGGGCCTCGCCTCGGCCAGGGCCTCGTTAACAGCCGCCAGCGGATCCGGGGCGTCCCCGATGCCCGCCGTGATCGCCCAGCGGGCCCCGGCCTCGTCGATGAGAGTCAGCGCGGGCACGAAGGCGACCGAGCGGGCGGGGGAACGGAACGCGAAGGACGCGAAGAGAACGGGGGCGGGGGCGTCGTCGGCGGACGAGGCGGGGGTGGCCTCCCACGCGCGGCGCACGTCGGCGATCGCGCTCGAGGTCGCGGACTCGATCGTGAGCGCCCGTCCCAGGCCGATCATCTGGCGGCGCTCACCCAGCCAAGCGGCGCCCCCGGAGTCGGGAAGCAAGGACATCAGTGAGCAAGTAGACCCCGGGTGCTGCGGGGGTAGGACCAACGCCCGAAAGGCGAGGCGCGAGCATCCGAAGTCGTTGTGCATGGGTTCCATGGTAGGAGCAGGGGCGGCGGCGCGCTGGAAGACGTGCGAGTATTGACGCATGACTGAATCCCCGCGCGCGGACCTGAACAAGGATCCCAAAGAGATCGCCTCGATGTTTGACTCCCTCGCCTCGCGATACGACGTGATGGATGCGCTGATGACGGGCGGTTTGGACAGGGTGTGGATGACCGCCCTGCGTAAGGCTGTCGCCCCGCACCCCGGCGAACGCATCCTCGACCTGGCGGCCGGCACCGGCGCGTCGTCGGCCGCGCTGGCCAAGGGCGGCGCCGAGGTCGTCGCCTGCGACCTGTCTGAAGGCATGATCGAGGTGGGCCGTGAGCGCCACCCCGAGATCGAGTTTGTGCACGGCAACGCCATGGACCTGGACTTCGAGGACGGCTCCTTCGACGCGGTCACCATCTCGTGGGGCCTGCGCAACATCCCGGACCCGCAGCTCGCGCTGCGCGAGATGGCGCGCGTCGTGCGCCCGCGCGGCCGCCTCGTGGTCCTGGAGTTCTCCACCCCGCCTTCGCGCGTCTTCCGCGGCATGTACAACGCCTACCAGTCGACCGTCATGCCTGCGATCGCGCGCCTGGTCTCCACGAACGACGGCGCCTACGACTACCTGGTCGAGTCGATTCGCGCGTGGCCGGCCCAGGAGGAACTCGGCCGCATGATCGCCGCCAACGGCTGGAGCGAGGTTGAGTACCGCAACCTCACCGGCGGCATCGCCTGCATGCACCGCGCGGTCAAGCCGCTGCCGTAAAGCGTGAACGACGAGGCCGGGGCTGAGTTACTCGATTGCGCCGGTTAGCCACCGCCTTGGCTGGTTGTGAGCTAGTCGGTGCCGGGCCTACACTAGAGTCTTAATATGAATCCTGACCGATGGTGTTCTTCGATTGCTGACAGGAGACAGCGTATGAGTGCCGACTATAGCTTCGATGGGGAGAAACACGCTCAAACAAACGGCGATATGGATGAGGGTGGGCACGGCCTCACCCAGTCGAATGATGCTGCCGGTTCGCTGAATCGAGCCCAAATCGCAACCCGTTGGACCGACGAGCAAGGCGCGCAGGATTTTCGTAATAGTGCAGTGCGGTTCTTCGACTCTGTTGACGAGATGCTTGCCGATGAGCGCGCCATCTTCGATACCTTTCAGATGAACCTGACGGACGCTGTTCGTGAAGCTGTCAGCAGCGAGGAATCAAACGCGTCGGTTCTCGAAGCAATCAATCGAGCGCTTCGGTCGGATCCCTCGGTCGCTGCTGCCTCCTCAGCTGCTGGAACGACAAGTGCTCCTTACGCCGCGCCGAGTGCGCAGCCCGATGATGCGCCTTCCGCAGCCGGCGCAATGCCCGAGTTCTGAGTTTCTAAGGACGACACATGGTTTCTTCGCCGATGTACGATCGCCTCATGACTTTTGCCGCTCAGGCGGATTTCAATACGCAATTGCAGTCATGGGATAGCGAACATAAGCGTGTTATTGACGGCTTCGATCAGGCGATCGAGCGCGTGCAGCATTTCCAGCAGCATCAGGGGTTTACAGGAAAGACTGGAGAAGCCCTCAAGGCATGGGCAGACAATACTGTGGCGCGCCTCGAGGCTAAGCGCTCGTACTACATGGGTGGGATCGCTCGATATGTTGCTGCCCGTCAGGCTATTGCGCAGGCCGCTGCGGACGCGCGTCGTCTTTCTCCGACACTCATCGACTCGAAGACGGCTGCAATGCGCGATGCTGCGAAGGTGGTGCTGCCCTATACGCCCGCTATTGGTGTCGTGGGGGGAGCAGTTCCAGGACTGGTTGCGAACACCGTGTTGTCGACGGGATCGGCTTATGTCGATGCTGTGGAGGCGCAGGCGAACGCCGTGCGCGAGGCGGCTGCAACAGAAATCCTTGAGCGCTTGAATGGCGGTTTGAATGAGCTCAGTGCCGGCGTCAATACTCTGATGCAAACCGGCGTGAAGGTTGGAGCTGGACGTCAGAGGATTGACCTTCCACTCCCAACGCAAACGCAAGAAAACCTCAATCGCGGGTACGTGCAGTATTCGCCCCATGATCCGGGAATCTACGGTCGTACTGCGGAAGATGACTACGGACGTGCAGCCCTACGCTCAGATAAGTCTCTTTATCCGGACGGCTATGCCGATCCGGAGACTGACGAATTTGCTCGCCGCCGCGCGTTGGCATCACAGCAAGTCTCCAAGCGATACCTGCCGCCCGATATGGATGGCTCCTATGATCGTCCCATCACGAACCCGCAGGACCTGATGGGTATGGATCTCATGCACACGAGGGTGGACGCGAATCACCACCGAAACGGAGTCGTGTGGGGCGGTCACGTTCCCGCTAATCCCACCGACATCGATCACCCGCTGTGGCGCATCAATGGAGGACCCGCTGCTAATAACGGTTCTGCCGGGCGCCTCGCCGGGATCGGCGCGCTGGGAGCCGGTGCCCTTGGCATGCGTGGGGCTGCGCGCATGGGAGCGGGATCTTTTGGCGGTTCGGGAGCATCTCCTGTGACCCCTGGAATATATGGTGGGAAGGGTTCTGGAACGTATGGTGCCCCTTCGCAGACGGGAAGTGGAAATGCAGCTGGAACCGGTGTAAGTGGAACGACCGGTACTCCTCGAGCGGCAGGCTCTTCCGGTGCTCAAGGCGGCGCTTCCGGTGCGAACCGGGGTGCTTTCATGGGCAGTGGCATGGGAGCAGGTGCGGGTGGCTCGAAGGATGACAAGAAAGCAAAGCGCCGCAAGTACCAGGCATACAGGTACCTGGACGATGATCCCGATGCACTGCCTGAAGGCTACGTGAACCCCATGTCGCAGACCTACGGATCGGACAAGGACCTGGCCCCAGCGAAGCGCGAGGATGACGGATGGGATCCCCGCCAATGGTGACTCGTTACCGCTCGACTGTGCGCGCGTCCCTCACGGCAGTCTGCGCGTCTGCTTGTGCCCTGGGACTCGTTGCTGTTCCCGCTGCGCCGGCACGTGCCGCCGACACGATCACTGCCGCTGACCAACCCTATTTTTCCTACTACCACCTCGACCAAGCGAGAGCTAAAGGATACACGGGTGCGGGCGTCACGATCGCAATGATTGATGGGCCAGTTGACACTTCGCGACCAGAGCTCGCTGGTGCCACAGTTCTTGATAAGAGTCCTTGCCAGATCAAACCTGACGACGGTAGTCGGCGTCATGGGACTGAGGTCGCTTCGATTCTCGTTGCGCGTGACTACGGGGTTGCTCCGCAAGCCACTCTATATAGTTATCAGACTGTTAGCGGAGACTCCGAGCCAGATCCGGCTTGCCAGGATGTAAGCGTTTACACGTACGCCTCGCTGATCAATCATGCGATTAATGACGGTGCGGACATCGTCAGTATCTCTATCACGTCCCTAGAGCGACAAGCGTCTCTGAAATGGGCTTTAGCTCGTGCTGCTGCATCGGGGACGATCGTCGTTGCCGGCATCGGTAATACAGCTAACGCAAATGATGAGGGAAGCCTGTCATTTTGGTCTGGAGTAGTTGGTGTTTCCGCAGTTGATATCAACGGTGCACGAGCAGACTACTCATCATGGGGGTCATCCGTCACTACGGCAGCCGTTGGAGGCCCTATCAAGGCGTATGACTACGGGACTGCACAGATTACACAGACTGTTGGGACATCCATTTCCACCCCCATCGTCGCAGGATTCCTCGCAATGGCTCGCCAGAAGTGGCCCGATGCAACGTCGAACCAGCTGCTGCAACTGCTGATACACACAACCGTCAACCCGGACGGCGGCTGGAATCAGTACACCGGCTACGGCGTCGCGAGTCCCGCGACAATGATGAATACCGATCCCAGTCAGTACCCCGATGTCAACCCCCTCGCGGATAAGGGAGGCGGCTCCAGCCCGAC
>CAKMQM010000260.1:0-3990 GCA_927911615.1 uncultured Xylanimonas sp. | reverse complement strand
GGACAAGGCCAGCTGGGGCCGCCCACCGACGCACCGAAGGCTCGCGCAGGCACGGTCAGGGAGGAGTCGGAGCCGACGCGTCCCGTCATGGGCACGGCGATCGTCGTGCCCGCCAACCCCAACACGAGGAGGGCGCGCAGGACGTAGCCGACCGGGTGAACATTGCGTCGTCGCTCCCCCGTCGACGAGGCCGGGCTTTCCTCCGCATCCTCTCGATCCGTCGCGGGATCAGAGGTGGGGGCCGAGGCCTCGTCCGTCACCGGGATCGCCGACGTCGTCGGGTTCTCCTGCTGGTCGTCCGCGTCGTGGGGGCGCGCCGCGCGCAGCTGCGAGCGCTTGGGCAGCGGGCACTCGGTGTCGCTCACGCTCTCCCCCTTGTCTGTGTTCGTCACGAAGTTTTGACCTCGATCTAATGTACCTTGCGGATCGCGGCTCGTCACGGGCGCTGGAGAACGTCTCGGACTTCGCCGACCAGCAGCTCGAGGATGTCTTCGAGGAAGAGGATGCCGACGACTGCTCCCGCATCGCGCACGAGGGCGCAGTGCACGCCGGTGCGCTGCATGTGACGAAGCGCGTCTTCGACCTGGTCGTCGGCGGACACGGCCTCGAGGCGTCGGATGCGCCACGGGGTGATCGGCTGCTCGCGATCCTCACCGGTGGCGTACAGGACGTCCTTGAGGTGCACGTAGCCGACGATGGAACCGTCGTCGCCGGCGATCGGGAAGCGCGAGTAGCCCGTGTGGGCGACCTGTTCTTCTACGTCTGCCGGTGTGGCGCCCTCGGGTAGGACGATGAGCTTGTCGAGGGGGACCATCGCGGTCCCGGCCGTCTCCTCGGAGAATTCCAGGGTGCCGCTGAGCAGGCCCAGCTCGTCGGTCAGCACGCCCTCCTCCTGCGAGGCGACGACGATCGAGGCGACCTCCTCGATCGTGTAGGAGGCAGAGATTTCCGAGCGCGGCTCGTAACCGGCCCGGCGCACGAACCAGTTCGCGAAGCGATCCATGGCCTCGATGATCGGGCGCAGGACGTGCCCCAGGTGCACGAGGACGGGGGCCAGGATCAGCAGCATGCGCACGGGGGCGGCGATCGAGATGTTTTCGGGACCATCTCGCCGAAGACGACGTGGCAGAAGAGAACGACGACGAGGGCAGCGGCGAATCCGACGACGTGGCTGGTCGCCTCGGGCGCGCCCAGGCGCTCGAGCGGCGACTCGACGAGGTGGGCGATCGCAGGCTCGGCGACGACGCCCAGGGTCGTGGACGCGACCGTCACGCCCAGCTGGCAGATCGCCAGCATGAGGGACACGTGCTGCAGCGCGTACAGCGCAGCGGCCGCGCCGCGCGCACCCTCGTCGACGAGAGGCTCGACCTGCGAGCGACGCGTCGAGGTAACCGCGAACTCGCCGGCAACAAAGAAAGCGTTGACGGCCAGAAGCGCCACGGTGATACCAAGACCAACTCCCACGCTCACAGCGACACCTCCTCGTCATCGGCCTCGGGGGCAGCTGGCGTGATCGCCACCTGCGCGACGCGTCGTCCCTGCATCTGGGTGACCTCGATGCCGATGCCGTCCACGCTCACGCGGGATCCGACGACCGGGATCTCGCCCAGCTCGTTCATGACGAGGCCGCCGATCGTGTCGTAGGGGCCGTCCTCGGGCAGGTTGATGTCCGTGCGGCGCGCGAGCTCGTCGGGGCGCAGCGTGCCGGGAACGAGGAAAGTCCCGTCGGGGCGCGGACGGATGCCGAGGCGACGCTGGTCGTGCTCATCGGAGACCTCGCCGACGATCTCCTCGACGACGTCCTCGAGGGTGACGATGCCCGACACGCCGCCGTACTCGTCGACGACGACGGCCATCTGCAGGCCCTCGTCGCGCAGCTGGACCATGAGGGGACCGATCGGTGCGGTCTCGGGGACTGAGGGCGCGTCGGTCATGAGAGACGACGAGATGACAGGGACCTCGGCGCGACGGTCGGCGGGCACGGCGACCGCGCGGCGCAGCGAGACCAGGCCGAGGATGTCGTCGGAGTCGTCGCCAATCACCGGGAACCGGGAATGTCCGGTTTCGCGGGCGAGGTCGAGCACGTCTTGGGCGCTGTCGCCCTCGCTGAGGGTGTGCAGGCGGCCGCGGTCGGTCATGACGTCGGCGGCGCTCAGGGTGGACATGCGGATCGTGTTGACGAAGAGGTCAGCCGTGGACATGTCGAAGGTGCCTTCTTCGACGGAATGCTCGACGAGGGCTGCCAGCTCGGAGGCGGAGCGCGCCGAGGAGATCTCCTCCTGGGGCTCGATGCCCATGCGGGCGAGCACCCAGTTCGCGGTCCCGCCCAGCACCCAGATGACGGGGCGGGCAATCGCGGTGAAGGCCATCTGGAAGGGGACGACGCGCACGGCGGTCGCCAGGGGGTGGGCCAGGGCGAGGTTCTTGGGGACGAGTTCGCCGAAGAGCATCGAGAAGACGTTGATGAACGCGGCCGCCACGAATGCGGCGATGCCGGTCGCAAGCCCCCAAGCGAGGCCGACCGATCCGAGCAGGTCCTCCAGCAGGTCGGCCAGCGCGCTCTGCGTCGTGTAGCCGAGCAGGATCGTGGTGAGCGTGATGCCCACCTGCGCGCCCGACAGCTGGGTCGACAGCGTGCGGGTGGCGCGCAGGACGGAGGCGGCCCCGCGGTCCCCTTCCTCGGCCTTCTTGTCGAGGACGGCTTGGTCGACCGCGACAAGCGAAAACTCGGCGGAGACGAAGATGAAGGTACCGGCAGTCAGGACGACGCCGAGCAGAAGCATGAGGACGGTCGTCATCGCGTGGCCCCCTCGACGAGGCCGGGGCGGGACGCGGGTACACACGCGGACAGGGGGTGAGAAAGAGCGGCCATAAAGCCGGCAGTGTCGCAGTCCATGATGGTTACAGTCTAGCGGCCAAGCGCGTCTCTCCCAGCGCGCATTTCCACACACCGCGGGCCATGTGCCAACAATCATTCTTTAACGGACCAAAGGCCCTTGAAGTACACGCCAAAGGTATACCAGGTTTCGTGAAGACGATCACGCGGCGGTAGAATTACTGAGGTATGGCCGCGCAGGATTTGCCCATGCGCGCGGCGCGACACTTACGGAGGAATACGTGCCCACTCCCACCGCTTCCCAGCCCGATCCGCAGTGGTACATCGCGAAGATGCGAGACCTCTACGAGCGCGATCCACAGCTCCTGGATCCCTCCTGGCGTGCCTATTTCTCCACCGAGTCCGCTCCCCCGCAGCTGCGCGCCAAGCGTCCCGACATCCCCGAGGACACTCCCTCAACGCCGGAGCCGCCCCGGCCTCGTCGGCCCATGCCGCACCCCCAGTTGACCACGTCGCCCCCGTGACGGTAACCCCGCCGACCCTCGACATCGAAGAGGACGGACCCGAGGCGGCCGCCACCGAGCACGCACACGTCGTCTCCGTGACCCGTTCGGACCTGCCGCCCGCCCCGCCCGCCGCCGTCGCCGAGGCCACCAGCCCCTACACGCGCCAGCGGCACGGGCGCGCAGCCTTCACGCTCTTCCAGGGCGCCCCTCGCACGACGAGCTCCACATCCTGAAGTCCGCAGCGCGCGCGACCGCCAAGCACATGGAGGCCTCGCTCTCCATCCCCACGGCCACCTCCCAGCGTCAGATCCCGGCCAAGCTCCTCATCGAAAACCGCGCCCTCATCAACGCGCACCTGGCGCGCACCGTCGGCGGCAAGGTCTCCTTCACGCACCTCATCGGCTACGCCCTGGTGGAGGCGCTGTGCGAGATGCCCGACCTGAATGTGCGCTACGTACTCGAAGGCGGCAAGCCCGCCGTCGAGCAGCTCGCGCACATCGGCTTCGGCCTGGCCATCGACGTGGCTGACGCGCAGGGGAACCACTCCCTGAAGGTCCCCGTCATCCATGACGCCGACACGCTGACCTTCTCCGAGTTCGTTGATGCCTACCAGGACCTGGTTGCACGCGCCCGCAACGCGACGCTGAC